>CAKZVB010000332.1 GCA_937922015.1 uncultured Granulosicoccaceae bacterium | reverse complement strand
GGTGTTTTCGCTGACGCGTATTGGCTAGCCTGGATTATTCATAAGGCGACAAGTAAATATTAGCGAATATGCTATGTATACAGTTCCAAACCACTTGTTGGGCACCTTTTTCAAAATAGCAGTGTGTCTATTCGACGCCAGAAGAAAATCTGGCGTCACATCTCGGCCCATCCTCCTCGGCACCTTTTTGGTACGTCAGCGGGCCACGTTTCTCAGACGATTGGCCGACCTGTAACGCCTAATTTCCTCTGGACGCCGAATCCTCATGAATTATCCAGGCTAGGAGCCTGCGCGGCAGAACCTCTGCTACTGCGAACGCGCCCTGCCGGTGCGTTTTCATCTATCATTTTCGTTGCGTATGAATGACTATGCGCCTCAAAGGATCGTAAAAACGCCCTCGACATGGCTCGCTCTCGCTACGTGGACTTCTACCGCGCAGACTCCTAGCCTGGATTATTCATGAGGATTCGGCGTGCAGAGGAAATCTGGCTAAACAGGTCGGCCTATCGTCTGAGAAACGTGGCCCGCTGACGTACCAAAAAGGTGCCGAGGAGGATGGGCCGAGATGTGACGCCAGATTTTCTTCTGGTGTTGAATAGGCACACTGCTATTTTTAAAAAGGTACCCAAAAAGTGATTTGGATCTGTAAACATAGAATTTCGTTAATATTTACTTGTCGCCTTATGAATAATCCAGGCTAGAGATTACCAAAAAAAGCATCGCCAAAATTGGCATTAAAGTCAAAGCACCAGACACTGACACTGTCAAAGTCATCCAGTGATTTCCCTTCGGGAATGACAAGAGTGAGTGTTTCATTTTGCCAGCTGCGACCGTTCAGCTGCGGTCCTATCGAAAAGGCATCTGCACCGATATAACTGGTGTTTTGTCCGCCGTAGAAATACACAGAGGGACCACCACCGTCATAATTAAAATTATCAACCACCAGCGTACAATCGTCAGCAACGGTTACCGTCCCGGAGACCCCGTGCGCCAGACTGCTTAGCTGCACAGATCGACCGACAAACGGATGGTCTGCAGAACAATTTTCAGGCGGGATATTGCTGCCATCAGTGTCGGGCGGCGGACTCAGTGGATTTTCACCGCCGCAGGCGCTTAGAGCCAGCATCGATGCAAAAACCATTGACGCAGGCAGACTGCTCAGACGCGCACGCACTGTATTGAGATTCATCACTTTACCGTTAAACAATTAATCATCCCTTGTAATGTAGTACATCTACAGACGGTCAAGGCGGACACGAAGTTCAATTCGGGCTGCAGGCAGCAATCACGGAAAATCAATCACACAATCCCTCTGCCCGATATCCCGGGTCGTTTCACCGGGGGCCACCAACGCTTCGCCCGGCACTTTGTACCTGCGATGCAACAGATCAAGGCTCCTGACTGTGCTGCTCGACTGAAATCTGGTTAATCACTGTTTGCTCAGCGTGAGTCCGTGCGACCACTATTGTTTTTACTAATTTTCTACCAATTCAGGTAACGCATTCTCTTCACTTAATAGTTGCTCACCGACTCAAGTTAGCGTTTAATTGTTACTGGCAAGTATTTTATAGCCATGTAACCGGGGGAAAACGGATGCAACTCAAATGGACGCAATAGCGCCATGAGCACCATTGTGGTCATGGACATAGGCAAGACCAACGCAAAATTGTGCGTGGTTGACGCTGCCAATGGAGAGCTTCTCAACACTGAGTCTACCGCCACTCCTTCGCTTGATAAGACGCCCTACCTGCACCTTGACACTTCAACCCTTTGGCAGTGGTACCTGCTGCAACTAAAGCGCACGGCCAGCAAATACCAGATCAGCTGCATCGTCGTCACCGCACACGGCGCGACCGCGGCCCTTGTTACAGACACAGAACTGGCGCTACCGGTGATGGACTATGAATTCGATGGGCCAGACTCGCTGGCCGAAGAATACAATCAACGCTGTGATCCATTTGAACATACCTACAGCCCGCACCTGCCCCACGGTTTAAACGTTGGTCGCCAACTCTACTGGCAACGCAAGTATTATCCGGGACAGTTTAAAAAGGCCGTGCACCTGCTACCCTACACCCAATTCTGGAGCTGGAAGCTCACCGGCATCGCCACCGCCGAAGTCACCACCATCGGTTCACATTCCGATTTATGGAACCCGCTGGCAAAGACTTACTCGGATTTTTCCATCCGCGAGAATTTCGCCACGCTATTTCCCGCCTTGCGCAAAGCAGATGACGTACTGGGTACACTTGCCCCAGAAGTGCTTGCACAAACCGGAATCAGCCATGAATGCAAAGTACTTGTCGGCATCCATGACAGTAATGCCTCTTTAATTCCGTGGCTAAAAACCAAATCTACCCCGTTTACCGTCATGTCCACCGGCACCTGGGTGATTATTTTTGCGCTGGGCGCGCCACTGCAAGGCTTAAAACCAGAACGCGACTGCACAGCCAATGTAAATATTCACTCCGAACCAGTTGCCTGCGGGCGATTTATGGGAGGTCGGGAGTTTTCTGCCATTGCCGGTGAAGAGGGTCTGGCAGCCGCAAACACCACCACTGCAAAAGACCTGCAAGACATCATCGACCACAACATCTTTGCCTTGCCCGCGTTTGCAGACACCGGCGGCCCTTTTTCCGGTCAGCAGGGCACAATTGAAACAGACAATCAATTGACTCCTGCACAGCACTTTGCTCTGGCCTCGGTCTATTGTGCGTTAACCAGCGACGAGTCACTGACCCTGTGTGGCTCCCGCGGCGACATCCTCGTCGAGGGAGCATTTGCAAAAAACACCTTACTAATGCAATGTCTGGCAGTGTTTCGCACGGCAACCGACAACCCTCAGGATATATTGGCCAGCAGCGACAGCACCGGAACCACACTGGGTGCCGCCATGCTTGCATCGAACCGGATAGCAGCGCCGTCACTGACACCTGTACCGGCCGTTACATCGGATTTAACGCACAAATTGCTGGAATACAGACGCAGCTGGCATCAACGGATAGCACAACGCACGGCACAGCTTAAACGCGACCAGGTAAAAGCCGCCGAGACAGAGCCGTCATGATTGCCGCGACTCATGCGCCACTAAACACCGACAACAAACCGGTGCTATCGTTGCAAAATATCAGCAAAAGCTTCCCCGGTGTCAAAGCACTTCAGAACGTCAGCTTCAGTATCAACACCGGTGAGGTACACGCGTTACTGGGCGAAAACGGTGCTGGAAAATCTACCCTGATAAAAATCATATCCGGTGTCTACCAACCCGACTCCAACCCGGACAATAGTCTGTCGAAACACAAAAGAACTGCAGACGATACCAGTAAAATCCAACTTGATGGCATCACGGTAAACCTCGATAGCCCTCGTACTGCACAGAAGCATGGCATTGCAACAATCTATCAGGAACTATTACTCTACCCGGAACTATCAGTCGCTGAAAATATATTTATGGGTCACGCACCGCGAACCCGCTTCGGCACACTGGACTGGACCAAAACACGGCAACTTGCCCGTGAACAGCTGGCGTCTCTGGACATCCACGATCTGCATGTCGATCAACAAGTCGGCAGCCTGTCAGTGGGTAACCGGCAACGTGTGGAAATCGCCAAAGCACTCTCCCAGAACGCACGCATTCTGATTATGGATGAGCCCACTGCCGCGTTGACCGGCACAGATGTCGAAAGACTGTTTCGCATCGTCGACCTACTGCGACAGCGTGACGTAGGCGTGATTTACATCAGCCATCGACTGGAAGAAATCTTCACACTTGCCGACCGCGTCACCGTGTTGAGAGATGGAGCCACCGTCGGCACACGGGACGTAAGCGACACCACAGAAGATCTGTTAATCAACATGATGGTTGGCCGCACCATCAGTGAGCTGTATCCAAAACAACCTTCGGTAATTGGAGCACCGGTACTTGAACTTGAAAATGTCACACGCGCACCACTGACAAAAAGCATTTCCCTGTGCCTGCGACGCGGAGAGATACTGGGTCTGGCAGGTCTTGTCGGCTCCGGCCGCAGTGAACTTGCACAAACTATTTTCGGCATCACACCGGCACAGTCGGGAAAGATTATTCACAAAGATCGCCCGGTGAGCATAAAAAGCCCTGCCAAAGCCGTGGAACTGGGCATCGCCTATGTGCCGGAAGACCGCAGCACACAGGGACTCATCCGCGAGATGCGTATCAGTGAAAACACCTCAATGGCAGTACTGAAAGAACTATCCAACGCTACCCTCATTGATACAAAAGCGGAGCAGCTTCTGGCAGACCAGAGCATTAAAAAATTTGCCATAAGAGCAAGCAGCAGCGAACAGCTGGTTGAAAAACTCTCTGGCGGCAATCAACAGAAAGTGGTGCTTGGCAAGTGGATGGCAAGTCGACCCGAAGTATTAATAATGGACGAACCCACCCGTGGCATTGATGTTGGTGCCAAGGCAGAAATACACCGCCTGATGAGTGAACTTGCCTGCCAGGGAATGGCGGTACTGATGATCTCAAGCGAACTACCCGAAATCATGGGCATGAGCGATACAATCGCCGTCATGCGTGAAGGTGAATTAGTCGCCACCTTTGATGCCGCTGACGCCACTCAGGAACAGATAGCCAGCGCGATGATGGGCAGCGGTACAACTACCCGCACAGCTGCCGCAGGCGATGAAGCGGTTACGGCTATACATGGCACCGCGTCATCGCAACCGGGTATTGACCCGTGAATACTGCAACTCACACCGCTGGCGATCAATCGCCACTGCAAGGCCAGACAATGAGACGCGTGCTGCGACTGCTTGCAAGCCAGGAAGCAGTCCTGTTACTCACGCTGATTACGTTATTTGTTGTCGTCGGCTCCATTAACCCGCGCTATATCGCCGAGCGTAACCTCTACAGTATTTTTCTGGGCAATGCCTACATCGCGGTCGCTGCTATCGGTATGACGATGGTGATAATCTCCGGCAACATCGATATATCAGTTGGCTCACTGATCGGTGTACTGGCCACCATCAGCGGCACCATGGCGGTATCAGGCGTGCCAATTATACTATGCTGGCTGGCACCCGTTGTCTTTGGCGTACTGATTTCAAGCATCACGGGGTTTCTGGTCGCCTACCTGCGTATACCATCCATTGTTGTCACCCTTGGCATGCTAAGTATCTTAAAAGGCGGCCTGATAGCGGTCACCGGCGGCGCCTGGATAAACGACCTTCCAGACGGCTATGCACTGGCTCAGTTAAAGCCATTCGGCGTACCTATGCCAATTTACTTTATGGTAGTACTGACCATCGTTGCTGCCCTGTGGATGAGACACACCGCCACCGGGCGCTCTATTTATGCGGTAGGTGGCAATGCAGAAGCCGCCCGACTGTCAGGGATTTCAAAACGACGCACCATCATGACGGTGTTTGCAGTACACGGTGCTTTTGTGGGCATAGCAGCGGTCCTGTTCGCCACGCAACTAAGTGTTATTCAGTCAACTGTACCACCCAATCTTGAACTAACCATTATCACAGCATCAGTAGTAGGTGGCGTCAGTATACTGGGTGGAACGGGCACGGTGATTGGCTCGACACTGGCGGCAGTGTTACTAGCCGCGATCGGTTCGTCGCTTATATTCATCAATGTATCGCCCTATTGGTTGCGGGCTGTTCAGGGCATGATGATATTACTTACTGTTCTGGCTGACCTGTATCGTCGTCGGCGCCAGGGCCTTGTGAAGTGAGTTTGGTGAAGTGAGCATTGTAATATGACGTCTGACAACTTACCCGACAAACCCGCCAGTGTGGCATCAGGCGCAGCCGCAACAGGTGAAGCGACCGGTCTGTCAACACCGCACCACAACTCTGCGGGCACGAATCGCAACAGTAACTTACTGCGTCGCGTTTTTCTAAGTCATGAAGGCGTCTTGCTGATCATACTAATCGCCTCAGTACTTACCCTCGCCACCCAGACAGACAAATTCCTGACCACTGACAATCTGCTTAACCAGTGCCGCCTGATGGCCGAAGTAGCACTTGTCGCACTGCCGATGACCTATATCATCATCACCGGTGGAATCGACCTCTCGGTGGGCTCTATTCTTGGCTTGTGTGCGATCGTGTTAGGCGTGGCATGGAAAAACTATGGCCTGCCATTAGAGCTGGCAATTGTTCTGTGCATACTGACCGGTGCACTGGCAGGAGCTGTAAACGGGTTTTTTATTACTATGGTCGGGGTACCACCACTGATCATGACACTGGCAACGCTGGCACTGTATCGCGGGCTTGCTGAGGGCATCAGCCAGTCGCGCTCTGTACGCGGTTACCCTGAATGGTTTTATCAATTGGGTCAGGGGCAATTCTGGGGCATACCGTCTCAGCTATGGCTGGTGATCATTGCCCTGCTCATCAGCGGATTTGTACTTTCCCGCAGTATTTTCGGGCGTGCCCTCTACGCCATTGGTCACAATGAAACCGGGGCACGTTACTCGGCGCTACCGGTCGATCGCTACAAGCTGATTATTTATAGCCTGTCAGGATTCATGGCAGGAATCGCAGCCTTTATATTTGTGTCGCGCGTCAGCACAACCAGATCTGACATGGGCACCGGACTTGAACTTGATGTAATCGCCGCAGTTGTACTCGGCGGCACCAGTATCTTTGGTGGCACCGGAACCATATTGGGCACAGCGCTTGGCGTGGTGTTGATTCAGTTACTGAAAAACGGCCTGGCGCTTACCGGTGTCAAAGGAGACGCCACCATTATGGTGATCGGCCTGGTGCTGATTGCCTCCATACTAATTACCAATTACGCGCGCTCCCGACAGTCCGGTCAGCGCAGCGAGCACTAATTTTTTATAAGGCAATAATATACAAGCTAAAGAACATTTTTTAATCGCCTTCTCAACTGACTAGCGCAATCGATAAAGGCACTAATTAAGTTGTAAGGCTAACTATCGCGGACAGGCTCCTGGCTTCCGCGAACAATGCGCACTGTTCTCACACGGAGGAGAATTACATGTTCAAGAAAGCAAAAACATCAGTAGCGGTATGCGGTATGTTGATCGCGTTAACCCACGCCACATCGGCCAGTGCCGAACGCTGGGACGGAGCAGACAATCTGCCTGTCTCACCACTGGCCTGCGGGGCGGGCGCTGCAATGGCTGCAGCAGAGGCAAAGCCCTACGACGGCGGAGTAGCGATCAACGCACCGGATAAAGCCGGAGAGAAAATAACTCTTGTCGATGTACCCAAACTCATTGGTATCGGTTATTTTGCCGCGACCACTGAAGGTATGCGACTGGCAGCCGAAGAGCTGGGCAATGTAGACATCAAAACCGATGGTCCCACTGAAGCTAATATTGATGATCAGATAACATTTCTCGACAACTTCATCACTCAGGGTGTCGACGGCCTACTGTTCGCCGCCAACGATCCGGTCGCTATTGCACCAGTGTTACGTACCGCGCTTAAGAAGGGCGTGCATGTCGTTGGTTACGACGCCAACGCCGAGCCCGACGCGCGCGAGTGGTTTGTTAACCAGGCTGAGTTCAATGGCATCGCGAAGTCAATGATGGACTCAATCATTGCAGAGATTGGCGAAGACGGCAGTTTTGCAATTGTTACCAGCACATTCACCACACCCAACCAGGCGCGCTGGATAGCAGAAATGCAGGCCTATGCTGAACAATGTTATCCTAAGGCCAGATGGCTTGAAACGGTAGAAGCACAGGAAGACAACATTCTATCTTTTAATCAGGCCACCACGTTAATCAACAAACACGGCGAAGACTTAAAAGGCCTGTTGGGCATGACCAGTGTTGCCACACCCGCATCAGCAGAAGCGGTAACACAAGCCGGCTTGTGCGGCGAGGTGGCAGTGGTCGGATTAGCGACACCCAACGCGATGAAGCCCTACGTGAAATCTGATTGTGTTAAATCAGTTGTGTTGTGGAACCCTGTAGATCTCGGCTACGCTGCAGTGCATGTAATGCGTGCGGTAGTGGATGGCAAATTTGCCCCGGGTGCCACTGAAGTCAGTGCGGGAAAACTTGGCGCATTACAGGTGGTGAATGGCAGTGAAGTATTGCTGGGTGCACCGTATGTATTTAACAAAGACAACATTGACAATTTCGACTTTTAATCTTTACCGGTAGACTTCTTTAGCTGGTCAGTGATGGCCCCGGATTTCGGGGCCCTCAGCAAGCCAGGCGATCCATTCTATAACAACCATAAAGACCTGACATGAAACCCGACATCAACCTACAAACCCGCCGCGACATCATCGCTGCCTGCCTGGACATGAATGCCACCGGGCTCAATCAGGGAACCTCCGGCAATATCAGTGTTCGCATAGACAATGAAATGCTAATCACACCCACCAGTCTGCCCTACAATGAAACCGAGCCGGAAGACATCGTAGCGATGCATACTGATGGCGAATATGGCACCTACGACGGCAGAAGAAAACCATCAACCGAATGGCGCTTTCACCTGGACACCTACCTGCAACGTCCCGATATCGGTGCCATGGTTCACACCCATTCCATATACGCCACTACGCTTTCGATGTTACGCATGGATATTCCTGCATGCCACTACATGATCGCCGCATTCGGTGGCCCCAGCATCCGTTGCGCCGACTATGCAATATTCGGCTCTGAAGAATTATCACAAAACGTTCTGGCAGCACTTGAAGATCGCACCGGTTGCCTGATGGGCACACACGGCATGATCACCTGCGGCAGCACCCTGAAGGAGGCCATGTGGCGCGCACGCGAACTGGAAACACTGGCGCATCAATACTACCTGACACTGCAAACCGGCAAAGACGCGGTAATACTTGACGACGACCACATCTACGAAGTAAGAGACAAAATGAAAAGTGGCTACGGCATCTGGAGCCAGGAACCAAACAGCGCCTAGGAGTCTGCGCGGTAGAAGTCTGCGTAGCGAGAACGTGCCATGGCGAGGGCCCTTGTCTTAGTAAATGATGGTACGATCATTTGAGGCGCATAGATGTTCATACGTAACGAAAATGATCGATAATTACTATCGCCTTGGGCGCACCGTCAGGGCGCGTTCGCAGTAGCGGAGGTTCTGCCGCGCAGGCTCCTAGGAGTGTATCCGTTAATCAGACCTGAAGTTCGACCCGAATAGAGGTTAGTTCATTGGAAAAATATGCGTTTAAGATGACACTCAATCCCGGCGCTGAGGATGAATATATTAAACGCCACGATGAAATCTGGCCGGAACTACTGGATCTATTGCGCAACGCAGGCATCACTGACTATTCAATCCACCTGGATCGCGAAACAAATATATTGTTTGCAGTGTTATGGCGCAGTGACGATCACAGCATGGAATTACTTCCAATGGAACCCATCATGCAGCGCTGGTGGGATCACATGGCGGACATCATGATCACCAAACCAGATAACGAACCCGTCGCCCTGGAACTGGAAACTGTTTTCCATATGAATTAAAAAACTATATATACGCTGCTTAAAGATTGATAACGCGTCTGGCCTGTGCGTAAGCCGCCTGCCTTACTTCTTCGGCCAGTGAAGAGTCCGGCAAGGTACGCGACAACACCATCCCGCCAACACACAGCGCTGCAACTGATAGCGCTTTTTCCCGGCACGGCTGATCACCGGACTCCAGACTCTGTTCAAACAGTGAAGTCATGGCAAGCAACAGATCCTGATAAGCACCCTGCACTTGCGGGTTTGCACGCGCAACATCCGAAGGCAACGCGATCATCGGGCATTGACCATCCCGATCTCCCAAATGCTCTTTCGACAAGTAACCTTCGATCATATGCCGCGCAGTCTCGCGGCAGGGCTTTGAAACATCCACACCGGCCTCTGCACGCCAGATGGCACCGCGCCCCATCAGGAAACTGGAAACCGCTTCACTAAAAAGCTCATCCTTGCTTTTGAAATGGTTATAGAACCCGCCACGAGTCAGACCCGCCTCGGCCATCACCATATTAATGGTAACGCCCGCAAAGCCATGCCGGTTAAACAGCACTCTGGCCGTCTCAACGATCAACTGACGTGTTTTTTGTTTGTGCTCTTTTGTGTAAGACATCAAGGCGCTCCCTTTTTGCCAGTTTTAGCACAACTGCAAAATATGTTCTTGAACATATTTTGTTGTCACACAACAATACCCACAACAAAACTGTGAAACCAATGACGCAAAGTATTTTTCAACGCCAATCAAATCGAGAAGAACCATCATGAACTCACTCTTTGAAACTCTGCCACAACTGGCAGCTTATAAACCCGCGCTGATCGTACTGGCCTGCCTTTGCCTGATAGTCTTAGTCCAGAATTTCTTAACAGCCCCGCTGGCATTTATCAAAGAAGAACAGGTCCCCGGCGTTCCACTAAAAGGCGATCACTCCTGGCTGAGCTTCCGGGTACTGCGCACACACGCAAACTCCACTGAGTCACTGCCACCTTTTGGTTTCGCGTTACTTGTCGCCATCCTGGCGGGCGTCTCAGCAGCCACGGTTAACTGGATCGCGGCTATATTTCTGGCAGCAAGACTTGCCTTCTGGGCAATCTATTACAGTGGCAAAGGAAAAATTGCCGGTGGCCCACGCACGATGTCATTCATAGTGGGTCTGTTGGCTAACATCGCATTAGTGATCTTGTCACTTATAGCCTTGCTCTAATCGCTATTCCCTGACCGGGTTTTGCCGGTTGAGCAAGACTGCTGCACCAGCTCTGGAATCGCAGCAACCGGTACAACGCCCGTTAGATTGCAACGGAGGTTGCCAGCCGACCACCTTGTGCGAAAACCCGATAATTCTATCTACACACGACCAGCATCACGTGACCGGCAGCGTTAAGGTTACCGTTGTGCCGCTGCCCGCCGGGCTTGTTATCGACAATTCACCGTCGTGCGCTTTGGCAATTAAGGCACATAAATGCAAACCCAGGCCGAAACCACCGGTCGCACGTGTACGTGACGGATCTGCTCTGTAGAAAGGCTCGGTGACCTTATCAATATGCTTCTGATCAATACCTCGACCAAAATCCTGTACGGCAAATTCAAGCGCACCGCCATGACGCTGTAAACTGACGACAGGCAATTGCTCACCATCGCCATGAGTCAAGGCGTTGTTAATCAGATTGCGGATTAAAATACTCATTCTCACTTCATCAACTTCGACCAGTGGAATATCAGCAGACAGTTTCAGTTCAACAGACGGGTGATGCAACTCTTCCAGTATCGCATGGATCAGCGCAACAAAGTCTACCGCTGAACGGTTTAACACCGCATGGCCACCTTTCATACGCTCGCTATCCATGATGCCTGCCACCAGCGATTCCATTTCATCAAGGTCACTGGCAATGCGATTGCGATTCTCGGAAGGGTCTAACATCTGTACGGCTATTTTTGCACGAGTCAGCGGTGATCGAAGCTCGTGACTTGCGCCCAGCAACAATTGCCTTTTGGCATCAAGCATCAGTTCGATATCACCCGCCATCTTATTGATACTGACCGCAAGTTCTCCCAGATCATTGTCAGACCGTACCGGTACTCTGGTTTCAAGTTGTCCCGCCCCCATACGACTGACTCCCAGCTTTATATCCTTTACCGGCTGCAGCATACGCCGCAGAATCAGGTAGCAGCCGCCCAGGATTAGCGCCAGAATGGCGAGGGAAATCAGTATCGCCTTGTAGTGTTCGGTTTTAGATCTGGAATGCCGCAATTCATAATAAACGCTGTAGTCACCCCTCTGTACACGAAGCAGAGTTCGATCATGTAGCTCTCCGAACGATATATCCGGATGCCTGTCCAGCCTCCTGCGCCGATGCCGTCTATCGCTGAATTCTACATTTTCCAGATCAAGTGTTGCGCCGCTGGTGGAATAGTCTGTCTCCGGCCCTATTATATATATGGTTATCGGCAGGGTTTCAGCCAGTTGTGATGCCTGCTCCGGCTCTGGTGGATAACCTATCTCTTCATTGACGTATTCAAGGTATTGCTGCAGGTGCGGCGCAATTGTGCCGCGCCATTGTGATCCGATACCATGTATCAATGATCCCACCAGCAAACATACAATTAATAAAGTGGCAATAGCAAAAAGCAGCAACAAGCGGGCACTCAGTGAGCGCCGCAGCGACAGTAACATCGATTTCATTTCCGGCTATCCGTAGCCGCTGGTGCGACAAAGGCATAGCCTGAACCATAGACGGTTTTTATTGGAGTCAGTGGCTTTAGTTTATTGCGTACCCGGCTAATGAGAATATCTACCGATCGGCTAAAGAGCTCTGTCTCAGTGCCTTTCAGCTCATTTAGTATATCATCGCGGGAAAAATCTTTTCCAGGCTCACCCGCCAGCAGCAGCAACAACTGGTACTCCATAGTGGTCAATGTAATTTCCTTATTATTGACCGTCACCTTGCGTTGTTGCTGATCGATAATCAAACCATCGAAGGTCAACACCGGATTGTCTGCTACCACGATTTGCCGGCGCTTTATAATGGTGTTAATTCTGGCCACCAGCTCCCTGGGTTCAAACGGTTTTGGCAGGTAATCATCAGCGCCGATTTCCAACCCCACAATGCGATCCGTTACATCGCCACGCGCGGTTAACATAATGATGGGGACTTCACTGAACTTGCGTATCTCCCTGCACACCTCAAAGCCATCCATCTCCGGCAACATGACATCCAGAATAATCGCATCAATCGATTCTGTGCGCAGACGGTTTAACCCACCCGATGGTAAGAATTCGGCAACGATCTCGATATCATAGCTGGCACAGAATTCAGACAACAATACGGCAAGCTTTTGATCATCATCTATGAGAAGTACTTTGAGCATAGTCTTTAGTTTTTGCCAGTGTAGTTCAGTGCAGTCAGTATAGCGTGTTGCAATAGTCTCTGCCCTCACGCTGTAATCATGGCAACCAGAACCGGTTAATTGCAACGCAATTAACCGGCTCCGGCACTATTAACCGCACTATACGCTCACTAGCGACGTCGGCCGTGACGACCGTGATGATCAGCCATAAACTCAGATATTTCACTCTTTTGTTCTGCATTCAGACTGTTTAAAAAATCCCCCAGAGCCGTGACAACTTCCGGTGCGGCCTCATTGATCGCAGATGTCTTGGCAGTCACCAGTTGCAATGCCTTTGCGCTGTCGAATGACTCGGCAGTGATCAGTGATTTCGCCTCGTCATGCATAGAGGTCATATCACCGTGCATTGTCTGTCTGGCCGCCAGCAGCTGATCTTTCAGTGCATCCAGCGCCTGCTCCTGCGTCGCATCCAGCTCAAGCTCGCTGCTGATGTAGCTGGCAATAAAATCCGCTTTGCGAGCCGGGTCACCCATGCGGTGTTTACCGATTGCCGCAGCACCTCCGGCCAGTCCGACAGTAAGAGCAACCACTGAAATTATTTTAGTAGATCGTTTCATTTTCAAAGTTCCTTTATGTGTTTCGCCATATGGCAAACATAGTGTCGTCCAATGAGAGTAAATAAGCTTTGCCCCGCTGTATCAGCTTGTAACAGGGTGTAACTTCGGCAAAAATCAGAATTACATGGACAGCTACTGTAAGAAACGCACACCAGGAGTGACGGGCTAAAGGTTGATCCGAATTACAGGTGACTTATCTACTCAGGAGGCCTGGTCGCCTCGAAGCAAGGCACGGCTGCGGAATAATCATCCAGCCAGCCAACCAGAACCGGGTAGTCGGTGCGCCAGTCTATCTGTTTACGCCAGTCGGCATAGCCAAGCGCACAGGCCAGTGATGTGGCGGCGATACCCGGCGTTTTGAATTCGGCCAGATTATCGATCACCGCGGGCAGGCTGCGCTGCAACTTGGTGCGTTGATGTTCCAGCCATCGGGGGCTAATGTGTTCAGCATCCCGGTATCGTCTTTCGTAGACAATTAACAATAAGGCGTCATTGATGCCCTCTGCCAATGCAGCCAGGGTCAGCTCTCTAATACGTTTATCGGGATCACGCGGTATGATCTGCCCGTCACCATAGGTAGTTTCCAGATAGTCGACAATAACCCGGCTGTCGAAAATCGGCTCACCGGCATCCGGAATCAGGACAGGAATTTTCCCCAGTGGATTGATCTGCAGCAATGGATCTTTACTGTCCAGCGTGTCGGCATGTTGCAGGCGCATTTGATCGGTTAAGCCAAGGCAATCAACGACGACGCGGACTTTACGGCCATAGGGCGAGGTAAGTGAAGAGACTACAGTGAACATTTTTAGCTTCTCATGGTGTCCGATAAGTAAAGTGCAATTGGTTGATGGACCACCAGCATATTAAAGGCTAGGAGTCTGCGCGGTAGAAGTCTGCGTAGCGAGAACGTGCCATGGCGAGGGCCCT
>CAKZVB010000331.1 GCA_937922015.1 uncultured Granulosicoccaceae bacterium | reverse complement strand
TCCCTGACAGGACTATCAGTGCGGAGGACTGATGACTGAATTCAGGTGACGGGTCTGTATTGGCGGAGAGTGTGGTGTTAGTTGCAGCACTTGTAGCGCTTGCGGGACGGATCGATCAATGGCGATCCTCTAACATGGGGTTTGCGTTTAGTGGTTGCTTTGTTGGAAGTCACTCTGCCACGTTTATAGCATTTCACTTATTTGATTGTTTGATTACAGGGTCTATTGGAGTGTTTGACAGGCTGACGGCTTCTTCTACTGCCTTTGCTACTTGCAGTAGTTTTGCCTCTCCGCGTGGTGGGCCAATTAGTTGAATGCCAACTGGCATACCGCTGGCGGTGAAGCCTGCCGGCATTGCAATGGCTGGCATTCCTGTGGTTGTTGCCAGGAAAGAAAATCGCAGCCAGTCTATGTAGTCTGTGACGGGCACGCCGTCGACTGTGGCGGGATACTCGTCTTCTACCAGTCCGGGTTCGAGTCCTACTACTGGTAGTGCCAGTACATCATGGTGAAGAAGAAACTCCTGTACGTTGTGGTATAGCGTGGTTCGGTCTCTGATTGCGCTGTAGATTGCGTCTGCGCTCAGGTTGATCCCGGTTTCTATGTTTTCTTTTAGTGTTTGTTTAAAGTGTTGTTGTATGTCCTTTGGCAATCTTGCATTGACTGCCCCGTAGTGCATGCCACGTAAGGTGATGTAGGTGTCGTACAGGTTTGGCAGCTCAGGGCAGGCAAGCTCTACGGTTCCGCCATTGGCTTCGACTTTTAACATTGCCTGTTCAAGTATTTGACGAATTTCTGCTTCAACCGGTGCAAAGCCGTTCTGGTCGGGGGCGAATGCTATTTTTACTTTTTCGTTTGATTCTTTTACGGATTGTTGAAAAGGTATTGCAGGTGCTTCTATGCTTAGCGGGACTCTTGGATCATAGCCACACATGGCATCCATAAAGAGGGCGATGTCTTCAACATCGCGTGCCATTGGTCCGGAGATTCCTTCCATCAGGAAGGCGGCGGGGGGTGGCCCGCCACCGACTCTGCCCGGCGACGGACGGAAACCTGTCACACCGCAAAAAGCTGCCGGGGTTCTTAATGAGCCGGCCAGATCTGAGCCGTGGCTCAGCCAGACTTCGCCTGAGGCCAGTGAGGCTGCAGCACCACCGGAAGAGCCTCCGGCGTTTTTTCTGATGTCCCAGGGGTTGCGTGTATACCCGAATACTTCATTAAAGGTGTTGCCACCTGCACCCATTTCCGGGGTATTGGTTTTACCGACAACCAGGCCTCCGCGTGCCTCTAGTGTTTGCACCAGTACATCGCTTTGTTCGGGGATATTGTTCTTCAGGCCGACGGTACCGAATGTGGTTTTTACACCTGCTACTGCGGTGAGATCTTTAATGCCTATAGGTAGACCCGCTAACCAGCCAGCGTGGTTATGGTGTAGTTTGCCGTGTCTTGACAGTTGCTCAATAGATTGTCTGGCGCGCTCTTCACACAGCGTTGGTATAGCGTTGATCGTGGGTTCAACCTGTGAAATTCTGGTGTAGGCGGCGTCTAGTGCTTCCTGTGGTTTTATTTCTTTAGTTTTCAGCTTATGTACTACTTCCCGCGCGGACAAGCCGGTTAGCTCCGGGCCGGTGAATGTCGGCTTTTTTATCGCGTTCATGGTAGGTTGTTATCGTCCCGATACGGTCTTTAAATGGTACCATATCATTCCCACCCATTCGTGTATTGCCCGGTCGAGGCTGTATAAGTAGCCACTGGCCGGCAGGTACCAGGGACGGTCAACTGCACGAAAATCTGTTGGCGCCAGTGAATAGCTTAAATCATAATCTTCGATCATTAATTCTACGCGCGGCAAATGCAGTGCGGAGCTGACCACCACCAGATGTTTGTTTTGATTGCCGTTGTCTGCCAGTCCAACCAGCGTCTGCGACACTGTATCTATTTCATCTGAGGTGTCCATGGATTGGTCGAATACTAAAATCTGAGTGGCCGGCACTCCTGATTCAACGGCCATGCGTTTAAATATTTCTGCCTGACTTACCGGGCTATTGAAATTGGCACCGCTAACGGCCAGCAAGGCATCTGGTTTAGTCTTCCACAGTCTAACCCCCTCCATTAAGCGTGATAGACCCGCGGCCGCCAACACAGAATTAGGTGGTCTGTCGGCAGCGTAGCGTTGTCCTGCGCCCAGTACTAATATAATTGCTGTGTCTTCGGGGGCTGTCTGCAGCACTGCATTGCGGTCTTCCAGGTTGGATACAAAATAGTTGCTGATTGGCGGTATGGAACCTGCGATCAATATTGTGCAGATAATAATCGACAAAGAATTACACACCCGCGGCCACCAGCGCCGACCGATAAGGGTGAGCAGCAGCAAAAAAAATGCACCGGGGATCAGGTGTACAAACACTGAAATAAGTTTCTTTAGTAGAAATCCGTCGATCATTTTTTATTCTATTGGATAACGTGCAGTGGTTTGAGTGTAGACCGGTTTGTGGCGGCGCGGTGGGCAGTCGCCACCGGGTTGTATGGAAGCGCTGGTTGTATCCGCGGGCTAGTCGGTATCCAGGCTCGCCAGAATCGGTACCAGGTATGGTTTGTTCTGCTTGATCTCTTCGGTGGTCAGGCCTGCGACCTCGTAAGGCATAACCAGCCATTGATCAGTTGAGTGCAGGAAAAAATCCGGCTTTCTTGTCGTGCGGTTGTGAGTGGGCTTGTACCATGGGGTGGCTACGCGGATATCGTGCGGGGTGTTTAGTTTCAGTCGCGAAGATAGCCGGTTTATAACGGCGCTGGTGGTCAGGCCCGAGCTGAACACGTCATCTACTATTAACAGGGAGTCCTCGGCGTTTAGTGTTTCAAGAAGGTATTGAGTCGCGTGTACGCGTATTTCCTGTTCGGGGTTGTCTACCATTTGCTGGTAGCTTGCCAGCCCCCGATATGAGGTTCTAATCGCGATGTGGTCGGTGTGCACGCCAAGGGTTTGCAGGCACTCTTGTACCACTATGCCGACGCTGCTGCCGCCACGCCAGAGCCCGACAATAAAGGTGGGGCGAAAGCCGCTGTCGCAGATTTGTACCCCCAGCTTGTAGCCGTCTTCGAGTAATTCCTGTTCAGTGATGTAGCGTTTATCTGTCACGGAGTTTCCCGTTGTTTGCTTCCGGTTTTCAGGAGCGGATTGGATTTGCGGGGACGATACAGTAAAGTGTACCCTGTCAGTGTAGTGTACCAGTCAATATGCCATCGCGAGTCGACTGACTAAAATGACTCGACCCGATAGCATATTGGCGAAATCACTAAGTGAAAAGATTTTTTGAACCCTTTGTTCGTTTTAGAGCATTTTACTGTGACACTACACTAAAGATGGCAGAAAAAATCTACCTTGATGCGCAGCAGTTGCTGGAAGACTCCTTCAAGCTTGCCGCCAACGTATACCGCAGCGGTTTTCGCCCCAGTTTTATTGTGGCGATCTGGCGGGGTGGAGCGCCGATGGGTATTGCCATGCAGGAGCTGCTCGCCTATCGCGGTGTTGAGAGTGATCACATAGCGATACGCACGGCGTCTTATCAGAATATTGATGAGCAGGCAAGTCAGATTCAGGTGTTCAGCTTAAGTTATCTGGTCAAGAAGATGTCTGCTGATGATCGTCTGCTGATTGTTGATGATGTTTTTGATACCGGCAGAAGCATTGACGCAGTAATTGAAAAGCTGAAGTCGTTATTGCGCCGAAATGTTCCAGATGATATTCGTGTCGCGGTACCTTACTACAAGCCTGCTCGAAATAAGACCGGCAGAGTTCCTGATTACTTTTTGCATGAGACTGATGCGTGGATTAAATTTCCGCATTCACTGGAGGGTCTGACAGACGATGAAGTGCGTCTTAACAGGCCTGAGCTCCATAAGATTCTGCAAAGTGCGAAACCGTTAGGATGATATGTGTGGCCTGATGTGCCTATTGCCTATGCGCGGCAGTTGCCAGTAGTCTGTCAAGTTCGCCGTCTTCGCCATTGATCGCGGATATATTATAGTTTGTTGATACCGCCCAGCCGTTATCCCATTGTGCGAAAAAAGAGCCGAATCTGTATTTAACTCCACCACGGTTTGTATGCCACCTTCCACTGTGCCAGAAGTTGTATCCGCCGTTGCGCCCTGGTCTGAAAAGGTAGCCCATGCCGTAGCTGGCACCACCGTTTAATGCGAAGTTCGGTAAATCGTGTGGCGATTTGCCCTGAACATCTTTGTGTCCAAAGTATGCATTTACGAATTTCAGATAGTCAGCGGAGGATATTTTCCATCCACCCCATGAGGACATAATACGCCACTTAGGGTTTAACGAGGCACTGGAAATACCCGGAGGTTCAAGTACAAGCTCTGAACAGGCTTGCTCGTAGGTTTTCCTGGTGAGTTTGGAAATTACCGCGCCGAGCATTGCGTAATTTGAGTTGTTATAGGAATAGTTATCGCCTTCGTTTGCGGAGGTGCCTGATGCTAGCTCTTGCTGTGATACCCACATCAGGTATTCCTGATCCACTCCCGGGTAGTCCGCGGGTTGTTGGGTGATGTCTTTCCGGAAGCCTGAAGAATGTGTTAACAGGGATGCGATTGATACCTTTGCGGGGAGTTCAGGAATGATGGACTGTAGCTGTGTGTCGTACGTTAACAGTCCATTATCAACCAGCTGTAGAATGCAGATGCCCGTTATCGCCTTTGACAGACTGGCAACTGGCGCAGGGGAGGTGGCTTTACTCCACTTTCCTTTTTGTTCAACCAGTTCTCCGTTGTAACTTATCGCAATACTGGCCCGGGTAACATTATGTTTGGCAACCCATTTGGACCACTCTGCAACAATGGCTGCAGAGCGTTGCCTGGTACTGTTGCTGTGTTCCGTGGAGCTGGTGGACTGTTTGATGCAGGAGGTTGTACACAGTGTCAGGGAAATTATAGCAATAAGTGATAATCGACAGGCTGTTGCAGGCATTTCAGGCAACTTTTCAACATTGGGCGACGATGCCGAAACTCTAACACACACGAGATCCGGAAATTTTAAATTTTACTTTGTGCCCGAGCAGTGAGTCGATAGGTTCCGGCTTGTGTAGAAGAAACCCCTGTGCGTAGTCAATTCCTATTTCTTTAAGTCTATTGAGTACTTTCTTGGTGCCCACAAACTCGGCCACCGTTTTTATACCCTGCACGCGGGCAACATCAACGAAGCACCGCACTGCCGCGTCGTCTAACGGGTTGTCGATTAGGTCAGTAATATATTGTCCGTCTATTTTCAGAATATCGACATCCAGCTTTTTCAGATAGCCGAATGATGAAGCGCCTGCACCGAAATCATCCAGTGCTATACGAACACCCAATGCTCTTGCCTGTTCTATAAAAACTGTCGCTTCGGCAATATTAGTTACTGCTGCTGTTTCTGTTATTTCAAGGCAAAGGCGCTGGCAGATCGCTTTGCCGGAGCGCTTTAAGAGTCTGATCGCCTTGCGATGAAATTCACGGTCACCAACTGATTGTCCGGATAGATTTATACTCAGCATCGATAATGATGATAAGTTCTCCATCTCCAGTAGTGAGTTAATGACAACGCTTAATACCCACTGATCTATGCGGGGCGCTATATGAAATCTCTCTGCTGCGGATAAAAAGACATCGGGCTTGATTAGCTCTCCGTTTCCTTCCTGCATACGAATTAATACTTCGGCGTGAAGGCCTTTGTGTTTTTCATCCAGTGGTTCTATTCTTTGTGCGTGGAGCACGAAGTGTTTCTGGTCAATCGCTTGTTCAAGTCGGCTTGCCCATGTCAGATCGTTACGTCTGGCCTGCATCACGGTGTCTTTATTATTCCAGACTTGTACTCTGTTGCGTCCTGACTTCTTGGCGGCATAGCAGGATGAGTCAGCAGCTTGTAGCACTGCTGCTACAGTTGCCCAGCGATTGTCCAGTGGTACCAGCCCGATGCTGGTGCCTGCACGCAGCCGTTTTCCATTGTAGAGAAACGGGTGTTCATCGACTGCTTTACAAATAGTGGTGGCGATATCATGCGCTTGCTCGTCGCTGCAGTCCTGCAGGATGATGGCGAATTCGTCGCCACCGATCCGTGCAAGGGTGTCGTTCCTTCCCACGTAACGTGACAATACTTTAGATATGTTCTGCAGTAACTCGTCGCCAACGGAATGGCCGCAGGAGTCGTTTACCAGTTTAAAACGATCGAGATCTATGTACATTAAGGCACCTGTACATTTACTGCGTTGTGTAAAGTTGAACGTGTTATGCAGGCGTTTCTCAAACTCTGAACGGTTTATTAGATCGGTGAGTGGGTCATGAGTGGCCCGGTATTTCATCTCCATTGATAATTTGCGCTTTTCGGTAGCATCCCGAAAAGTCAGTATGATGCCCAGAAGCTCTTTATCGTGGTTTTTAATCGGGGCGAGGGAGTCTTCTATTCCATACTCGGTACCATCCCGGGAGATCAAGGTAGAATTTTTAGCGATACCGACGACTGTACCGTGTTCACGACAAATCTCTAACGGATTTAAATCCGGCTCGCGGGTATCTTCATTAACAATATTGAAAATATTTTGTAGTGTCTGTCCGCATGCTTCCTGAGTGCTCCAGCCGGTTATTTTCTCGGCCGGTGGGTTGAGCCAGTTCACGCGGCCTTCCGCGTCTGTTGTGATCACTGCATCTCCGATAGATTTCAGGGTGACTCTTAACAGATCGTGCTGTTCCGATAGTTCGGTGGTGAGGCGTTTTAATCGCGTGACATCCCAGGTTACCCCGAGCAGCCGGGTAACCTTGCCTTTGTTGTTCCGGCTTATCTTTCCACTTGCCCTGACGGAACGAATAGTGCCATCGGGACAAAGCAGGCGATAGTCTGACTCGTAGCTGTCCGAATTCCGGAAGGCGTAGTCAAGAACTTCAAGTGTCGGTTTGCGATCGTCGGGGTGTAGATAGCTTATCCACTGATCATAATCCACCTGACCCGAACCCGATTCTCCGGGGCCTGTGTCCAGGCCGTACATAATGAACATTTGATCGTTCCAGTCCAGAGTGTTGGACTTAAGATCCCAGTCCCACACGCCGATCTTGCCGCTCTGAGTTGCGAGCTTAATTCGTTCGTGGGCGTCTTTCAGTGCATCGGCTTGTTTTTTTCTGTCGTCGATATCAAGCCTGGTACCGAATACCCATTCAGGTCTGCCATCTGCAGTGTGGCTGACTACCTGACCGGAATCCAACACCCAGAGCCAGTTGCTACCTTTAAGTTTTATACGACCTTCGTATTCGTATCGTTGCGAGTGCCCGTCAAAGTGCCGTTGACAGGCTTTGGTGTATTTAGCTTTGTCCTTCGGGTGAAGAAGGGACTGCCATTCGTGTATGTGTGACCAGGAGCAATCGACTTTCCGGGAGATTGCTTTGTATCGATCATCTGCGCGGAACTCGCCTGTTTGTATATTCCATTCCCAGGTACCGGCACCGGTGCCACTGATTGTTGCTGTCAGTCGTGACCTTTCTTGTGCTAAGTCCTTTGCAATACGATGTGTGTCGAGTAAACACGATGCGGTGTTGGCAAGATTTTCCAACACTGTTCTCTGCATTTCTGTGAGACGTTTTGGCTTGCGGTCAATCACACATAAAGTACCGATTACTGCGCCGTTGCTCAGGCACAGTGGTGCGCCGGCGTAAAAACGAATATTAGGTGCGCCTGTCACGAGAGGGTTGCTGGAAAATTTCTTGTCGTGTGTGGCATCCGGTATTTCCAGAATCTCTTTGCTATCCAGTGCGCTGGCACAGAATGCGATGTTTCGGTGTGTTTCTGTTACCCCGGGCAGACCGGTATTGGCTTTAAACCATTGGCGGTCTGCATCAATAAGAGAGATAAGCGCTATCGGCACGCCACAGACCGCTGCTGCCGAATCAACCAGGCGGTTATATACGGCGTCCGGCGCGGAATCGAGTACATTGAGGTTGCGCAGGGATGCCAGTCGTTCAGACTCCGTGAGTGGCATTGAGCGAGGCGGTGATATTCCATCGATAGTCATATCAGAATACATGATTCACCTAAATTTCTTTGTAGTCCTGTTGGTCTACAAATTTTGCGACGACTAACTCGTATGCGGGCTGATCATCGAGTGGGTAAGTTACCTGGAGGTAATTCGAGATTGACGTAATATAGCGGTTTGGAATTCATTTCTGTCTATGCTATTCAGTGGTATATAGCACAACATATGAGCGAGTGAAAAACTCCGGGATGTACATGGGTTGCCGATGTCTTTTTGGATGTGTGACTGTATTTGGTTTGACCGGTATAACAGCGGGGTTGATTGCTTTGTTGAACGTTTAATTAACCTGCTTCGGTTGCGATTTTATTTGCAGGTTGTTACAAGAATTTACGTTCGCACACGTGGTGCACACAGAAGTATTGTGTTGGTGTCTGTTATCGAAGGCTGGTATTCCTGTGAATTATCAACAGGTATGCTTCACGCGGTATTGAGTATTGCGCTTATTTTTCCAGTATCATTTGCAGTTGCCTTGACTGGGCAATAAGTTGATCGGTCTCATCCCATAACAAGCCGTCTTCGATAAATAAATCACCGGCAATGTCGCGAGTAGTAAATAGTGCTTTGACCCAGCCGGGTTGCGGTCGTTGCCTGATATGTACGCTTAGCTCAACCGTTGGTACCCAGCCGATCCTGCCGTAGAGACTGAAGATTGATGGCGGAAAGGCATCGCAAAAAACGGGTAACGCCCACACATCAGTTGGCCGCTTGTCTTTAAAGCGAATCCACCCCGCCATATTTGCTTTTGATGCCTTGCCCGGTTCTGCGTATTGAGGGTCGACTCTTACTTCAACGCGGGACAGTATGCCCAGTTCTACACCCTGAGCCAGTTCACTCCGGTCAATGCATTGCCCGGGGCCGGGTATGTCGGGTGCGGCGATGATGAGACTGCGTTCATTTTTATTTTCATTGCCGGCATCATTTTTATTGCCTGTATTTCCAAATGTAGCTGTAGTGGTAATTCGTTGCTTGCCTTCCTGTGTCAGTGTGCCGGTGACCGTGGCGGTGCGTTTTCCAATGCGAATAATATCTGCGGTGATTATTGCCTTTTTATCTGATAGACCCGGTCGTAAATAGTGGGTAGTGACAGCCACCGGGTCTGGATGGTCCGGGGTTGTTGAGGCCATGGTTTTTAACAGGCAGGCTAACAGGTAGCCGCCATTCGGGTTGATGTTTATGTTCCAGTGCGGGGACAGTGTGATATCCCACTGCTGGTCGTTGATTTTTCGGGGCTGAGTTTCCAGATCAAAATGAAAGTTGTTTTTTTCAGTCGTCATAGCGTGATTTTTCGATGCATCTTTTTGTAGTGTGAGCAATTGTTACTGCTGAAGTTGTGAATAACAATAGTTTTTATATCTACTAATTTTTGTGAGTGATACTTGTGTTGCCAAAATATTGCAATCTCACTTGTGTGAGGTAGCCGGCTTATGAAGTCTGCGCCCATTAACAATGCAGGCGTGATGCTGCCCGCGCTGGTCTGGGTGTGCAGGGTCAGTGCGGGCAGGGCCCGGATAATTTCCAACGGTCCGTAGGTGGTTACGGTGCCGGGTTTGGTGTTTCTGCCGTTGCCTGTTTTTTTATTACGCTTTTTCTTTTTTGTGCTCGCCCCGCATATTTGCTCGTGTGTTGTACCGTGCTGATGCAGATGGGCCGTCCATCTCTTGATCGATAAGCCTCGTTGTGGTCCCGACATTCCGGTGGGGTTCTTGATGTGCAGGTACATGCGGGAATACCGGGTGGGCGGACCCGCTGAGCGGTTAAGCGATGCAGACTGATAGTTAAGTTTAATCTATGGGTATGTCGTGTGAGAGTAGGGTAGAATGGTCAATGTCGTATCGCTGTGTCGATAATTTCAACCGGATTAGAAAGAGACAACAAATGCCAACTTACAAGCTTACCTATTTTGATTTTGATGGCGGTCGTGCCGAGCCCATTCGCATAGCGCTGCACGCCGCAGGGGAAGAATTTGAAGATCATCGGATCAGCTTTGAGGAATTTGGTGTGCAGCGACGTGGAATTCGGTTTCACGCGGTGCCGGTGCTTGAAATTGACGGTGCGCAGGTAACGCAATCTAATGCCATTGGCCGTTATGTGGGTAAGTTGGCCGGACTCTATCCCGTTGATCATCTGCAGGCACTTTACTGCGACGAGGTAACCGGTGCACTGGAAGATCTGAGTCACTATATCGTGCAGACGTTCGGCCTGAAGGGCGATGATTTAAAAGCAGCCCGGGAACAATTGGTCGAAGTCCGACTAACCACTTTTCTAAAAGGCCTGGATGAGTTATTGACTCGCGGTGGTGGCAAGTATTTTTCTGATAACCGGCTGACGATGGCGGATTTAAAAATGTTGGTTCAGATTCGTCCGCTACGGGCTGGTCAGTTGGATCACGTACCGGCCGATTTGGTTGAGCAGCTAGCTCCCAACCTGATAGAGCACGAAAAACGCGTGAGTGCTGATCCCAGAGTGGTGGCCTACTATGCCAGCCGCACGTAGGATTTGATTGTTGTGTGAAACGGAGCTGGCCCGGTTCTTTGGCTAAAGGCAGATCCGGGGCAGCCAGCAGCCTGGCGCGGCAGAACGTCGGCTACTGCGAACGCGCCCTCGCAGTGCGCCCAAGGCAACGGCAATCATCGATCATTGTCGGGACAGTTGAACAACTATGCGCCTCCGATGATTGTAAAATTCTCTCTCCATGACACGTTTTCGCTACGCTGATTTCTACCGCACAAACGCCGGTCTCAATTTTACACTGGCGTCTTTTTCTCAAACTTAACACCTAATGCGTCCTCGTAAATTTTTAACATCGCGCTTTTGGGTTCATTGTCATATCCGGCGGCCATTGCTGATTGATACGTTGATATCATGGCATTGGCAACCGGTGTCATGGCCTTTGTTTCTATTGCCATGCGCTGGACGTTGGCAATATCTTTGTAGGCGTTTTTTAATGTGAAATCGTTTGAGAAATGTCGCTCAAGCATTTTGGGCACAAAGTGCGATGATGCAAAACTACGTGAACTGGCTGAGGTAACAACACTGCCGACTTGTTCCGGGTCCAGTCCAATTGCGGTTGCAAGCGGCAGCATTTCGCACAGCGCTGCGATATTAATATTGTATATCACATTGTTGATTGCTTTCATCGCCTGACCGCATCCGATGTCTCCGCAGTAGCGGATGTCCTGCCCGAAATGATTGAGTAAGTGACTGGTTTGATCAAATATCTGTCTTGATCCGCCAAACATTACGGTTAAGGTGCCATCGAGTGCTCGCGCCGGCAAGCCGGATACAGGGCAGTCGCAGTAGTTTATTCCCGCTGCTTTTGCATCGGTAGCAAGGCTGATGGCATCTGCGCGATCCTGCGTGGTAGTGTCAATAATGGTAAGTGATTTTGGTTGCGCAGCGGTGATGCCGTTGGGTCCGAAAATAGTTTGTTGTACCGGAGCAGTGTCAGGAAGGCAGAGGAAAATAATCTCGCAGTGTCGTGCGATTTCTTGTGGCGTTGCGCACTCAAGTGCACCGACGGACACCAGTGATTCAACCGCCTGCGGGTTTGTGTCTGAAACATAAAGTGTCGAGACGTGTGGTAACAGGTTCTGCGCCATGCCGCTGCCCATCTGGCCCAGGCCGATAAATCCGATATTTTGATGAGTCATTGCAATTTAAGTCGCGTGGCAGGCAGGACTTTAATTTTACAATGCCCCGAGTTGGATGTGGAGGTATTGCGGGTTGGTTTTTCTATGATGGTGTTTTTCCTGGTGGCTGCTGCGGGATGCCGGGCAAATATTTTTTATAGTTTGCTGTTTGCGCAGATATTTTAGCAGCGCGCCAGCGTGGTCATTCAGCCTGAACGTTAGCTCTTTGTTAACTCGTCCCTGAGACATTTCCATTACAATGCAATCTCTGGTTCTAATTCGGTTATTCTCACCCTCATCTTATGGCAGGTCCCCTTAAAATACTGGTTATCGGTTCGGGTTCGATAGGTAATCGGCATCACCAGAACCTGATTAAGCTTGGCGTGGAATCTATTCTGGTGTCGTATCGTGAGCTGGCTGGTGATCAGCTTTTGTTGGCTTTGGACGATAGTGCGCTGTCCGGTGTGGTGATTGCGACAGCGACTAACATCCGGTCGGAATTGATCTTGTTGTGTGCCGAAAGAGATCTGCCGGTGTACATTGAAAAGCCACTGGGCTTTCAGCAGGCCGATCTGGAATTGATCTATTCAAAAACGCAGTCTATTGCCAGCCGGTCGATGGTGGGTTTTATGATGCGATACCACCCGTTTTTTAAACAGCTTGGCGATATAGACTTATCCGATGTATATCGCTTTGATTTTACTATTGGTCATGATGTGACGCAGTGGCGGGCTAACTGGCGCTTTGCTGACAGTTATGCAGCGTCGCCTGCAGGCGGAGGGGTGTTACTGGACTTGTGCCATGAGATGGATATGGCGTCCTGTCTTTTCCCTCACGCAACACCCACGCGTGTCAGTTGTGTCGGTCATAAAGATTTCCCGGGGGTTGATTTTTCGACACTGATCTCTCTTGATGGAAATAATGCGGTTCATGGCAGTGTTTCAATGGACTATTTGGCTCCGGTCGGTACCAGAAAGGCGGTCTTGTATGGCAAAAGCAGGGTGATTAACATCGATTTTAATGCGCTGCGGTTCATCGTCGACGATGGCAAAGATCAGGAAAGTAAATCGATCAGCTTTGATCGCAACGAGATGTTTCTGGATGCGATATCTGATTTTCTGGCGCTGATAGAAGGGCAGTCTATATCAGCGTGTAAACACCTACCGGTACTTGGTCTTGTGCGTGAGAGTTGTGAATCTATTGCGCTCGCGTGGTCGATGCGCCAGTTTACCGGCAATTTGAGTGATCCCATAGAATGATAATTGGACATATTGGTGCACGGGAGGGCAGCCGTGGTGTGGTTGGTAAAAACATGCTGCCCATCTGCGGCAAGCCTATGATCGACTGGTCGCTTGATCTATTGTTTGATTCTGAATTGATCGATGTGGTAGTGGTCTCTACCGATAGTCAGCAAATGTATGATCACAGTGTCGATCGTGGAGCGCTGGCTATTGGTTTGCGCCCTGCGGCACTGGCATCAGACACAGCGGGTAAGTGGCAGGTGTGGCAGCATTCGCTGGATGCAGCAGAACAATTATCCGCGCCGGCCGATCTGTTTGTTGATCTTGATTGCACTTCACCGCTGCGCCTGCCGGAAGACATAGAAAAAGCCATTAGTCTGTTTAATAAAGAGCGCCCCGATATGGTGATGTCTTGTTGTGAGGCGCGTAAGAATCCGTACTTTAATCTGGTCGAACCCGACGAGTCCGGCGCTCTGCAGGTGTCCAAGCCACTGGCCAGCAATGTGGTGGCCCGGCAGCAGGCACCTGTAGTCTATGAGCATGCGGCATCAACCTATGTACTGGACCCGAAATACCTGCGCTCGGCCTCCAGTTTGTATGAAGGCAGGGTTATACCCTATGTTATGCCGATAGAGCGTTGTCTTGATATTGACAGTGAACTTGATTTTCGGATTGTTGAATTTTTATTGCAGGATCGCTTGAATGGATGATCAATTGAAAGACCAGACCATTTTTATTACTGGTTCCGGTGGTGTTTTAGGTAGCACTTACATAAAACGAATGCTCGCAGCAGGTGCCACGGTGATAGGTACGGATCTTCCAGGTCATCGTGCTGATGCCTTGCTCGACGCTCACAAGGACAACAGGCAGTTTCATTTTTTTGAACTGGATGTTTCAAGTGAATCACAAATAGAAGGCATTTTTAAACAGATACAATCTCAGGGTCTGGCGCCAAACGTGGTATTGAATAACGCGGCTATTACCGGTGAAATGCTGGTGGGCGAAGGGGGTGTTTTTCCCGACTTTGCCGACACCTCTCTGGAAGACTGGGAACGCACCATGCGCACTAATTTAACCGGTGCGTTTTTAATAGCCCGGCAAATGGACAGAGATATTATTGGCAAGTATCCGTGCAAGCTGATCAATGTGGCTTCCATGTATGCCTTAAACGGTCCGCACCATCAGATCTATGAAGGTATGCCGTTTAAGTCTTTCTCGGCGTATTCGGCAACTAAAGCGGGGATTCATGGTTTGACGTTATGGCTGGCCGGGTATTGGGCAAAACATAAAGTAACCGTAAATACCATTGCCCCGGGGGCTGTTTTTAACGGGCACTCTGATGAATTTCAATCCCGTGTGTCTGAATTGATCATGGCGGGTCGAATGGCAGAACCCGACGAAATTGCCGATGCCATGTTGTTTTTGTGCTCGCCTCAGTCAGGTTATGTGACCGGCCAGATGATTAACGTGGATGGCGGCTTTAGTGGCTGGTAGTGCTGGACAGTAATTCCGGGATGGCGGCCAGTGTTTTTTCAACTGCTCCGGTATGTTTTGAAAAGAACTGATCTACCTGCTCCGGGCCGGGTGTCTCTGAATCTTGTGACAATCTCAGTAACTCGTTTTGCAAGGTTTGTTGATCGTCTACCCGGCACAGCACGCCTGCTTCTATGGCTTCGAATGCAGGGTACTCGATGGTCCAGATTGATGGCCCGACGATCACTGGTTTGGATAGCGCCAGCGCTTCAGAGATATTATGTGCACCGTGCGGTGTAAATCCACCCCCGACAATTACCTGATCAGCCATGCTCAGATAAAAATACATCTCACCCATAGAGTTGCCCAGTAGTACGTCAAGGAGCGGGCTGTTGTGAGGTGAAGTGTGCTGCGGGGTTAGCGCTTTATCATACATTTGCTGTCTTGTGCCAACAGCCAGGCCTGCCTGCTGAAGCAGTGCTTTGACTTCATCAAAGCGTTCAGGCGCGCGCGGCACATAGATAAACAACGGTGATTCAAAGCCTGATTTATAGCAGTGGTCTTTTATGGCGCAAATTGTTTTGATATAGGTGTCATCTTCGCCGGCCACTGCACTGGCAATGGTGAATATTCTTTTCCGGTTTAGGATCTCCCGGGCCTCGGTTCCCCTTAGTAGTTGTTGAGAGGGGATGGGTTGTTCAAATCTCAGTTCTCCGGTCACGGCAATGTTAGCCACACCAAGTGAAGCAAAGCGATCTGCCTGCAGCTCTGATTTCACCATAACCCCCGCAAAGTATTGAACCACTAGGGAGCGGAACTGTATGCCTTTGGTGTCTCTGTTGAAGCTTTTGGTGGGGTACTGGCCGTTGCACAAAAAAAGCGGGATTGCTGATTTTCTGGCACTGATTATCATGCATGGCCAAAACTCTACTTCCATCACCAGGCCGTACTTCGGTTTAAAATGCCGATAAAAACGACGAAAGGCAAACCCGTATTCGAGAGGCAGATACACAACAGTGAGTTGTCCCCTGGCTATCTCCTGTTCAAATACGCTGAGGGCCTCGCGTCTGCCGGCGGGAGTGAAGTGAGTGGTGACAATTTTCTCGCCGCGGCGCAACAGAGCCTTGATCAGTGGAACCGCGGAACGAAGTTCACCGAGTGATACCGCGTGCACCCAGACGTGTTCTGTCTTACTGATAGATTTTGATTTATGGTAGAACCCGAAGCGTTCACCAACGTGTTTTTTATACAGATTGTCGCGACGCCCACGGATCCACAGGTATATTAATATCGGGATGAGCATCAGATAATGAAAAAACTGATAACCGATCAATTTCAAATGCAGTAGCGGTGACTTTAATGGCGGGCTTTTGCTCATGCTAGTTCTCGGCACTTTGCAGTGTTGCCAGAAGCATATTAGCGATTGAGTCTATCGGTTTGTTCTGATCGGCAAGCAGATTTTTTGCATTGTTGTTTGCATCTTGTAGTTGATCGTCTCGTCGCAGGCATTGAAGCAACTGTTCTGCATTGCTAATGGCCAGAGCGGCGTTGCACTTTTGCAGTGTGGCGTAATCATTTGCAAAATTATCAACATTGGGGCCGTGAATTACTGCACAGCCCAGTGCAATGGCTTCCCATGGGTTGTGGCCCTGTACCGGACCCATAGAACCCCCGATAAAGGCTGCCATTGAAAGCCGGTACCAGATGCCCATTTCTCCAAAGGTGTCGGCCAGATAAATATTGTGATGCTGCCCGGGCAGTGTGTTATTTGATCGGGTGGCAACCGACATGTTGAATTCAATGCATTGATTGATGATGTCTTGTTTTCGATCAATCAGTCTCGGGGCGATTACCAGTAGTGCCTGCGGGTGTGATTTCAATAATTGCTGATGCGCTGTCAATGCTACGGTCTCATCTTCCGCGTGGCTTGAAGCAAGCAGCCAGCAAGTGCGGCCTGCTATGCTATTGGAAAATTCAATGCGTTTATCCGGATTGTCTTGCAGTGGGATGGCGGCGGCCTTGAGTGAACCGCCGACGATGGCTGAAGCACCAAGCAGGTTCATGTGACGGGCTGTGGTTTTTTCCTGAGTTGAAATACTATGGAACCTTTTATACAGATCACTGTACAGGTTTTTTACTTTTAAACGGGATTCATAGGATTTTTCGTTCATCCGCGCGTTGACAATTGTCAGAGGGATATTGCGCCGATGAGTTTCAGTCACCATGGCAGGCCATAAGTCCTGTTCAGCCCAGACTGAGAGCTGGGGTTGCCAGTGATCCAGGAATTTTGTGATAAACGCCATCGCGTCCAGTGGCAGGAACTGATGGATAGTGTTTGGTGTGGTGTTTTTGCTGAATACTTCGGCAGAGGTTTTGGTTGAACTTGTCACCAGAAACGATAGCTCCGGTTGCTGATCAAGCAGGGATAGAATAAGGCCGCGTAGTGCCAGCACTTCGCCTAGTCCCACACCATGCATCCATACCAGGGTGCCTCCGGGCCGGGGTACATTGATGATACCGAGTTTTTCTGTGTATCGGGTCGGGTGCTCTTTGCCGCGCTTGAGTCTGCGTATTAGCAGCCTGTGCAGTAAAGTCGAACTATATCGTGAGAAGGTTAAATAACTGCGTAGCAACAGCCCGTCTTTTGAGGTGGTGTTGCTCAAAGGTCGTGAAATCTTTTTTGCATAGAGTGCTTCCAGAACGATTCATCCTTTAATACGGCAACAAATTTTGTCGCCGCCTCACCGCTGCCGAAGCCGCGATGCGGTTGATGATTCTGGCCCCAGTTGTTATTTAAAAAGGTTTTGATGGATTTCTGATTCATTGCCTCGCTGGAAACTACCGATGGGGCGAGTGATCTATTGGTTTGCCGGCTGCCGATGTCCAGGGAGGGGATACCCAGAAATGGCGCTTCGCGCACGCCGGCAGACGAGTTACCGATTATTGCCTTGGCGTTTTTCATTAGTTCCGAAAAATAGGAGAATCGCATTGATGGAATGATTCTGAAGCGATCTTTCGGCAGGGTGTTAATCGCTTTAATAATTTCAGGTGAACCGGGATCGTTGTTGGGCAGTATGAGTACGAAGTTATGCCGAGATTGTTCGAGAGCGCCAAACAGTGATTGTGCCTGCTGGCCCATGGTGCCGGTTTCAGAAGTCACCGGGTGGAACAGGCAAATGCCATAGTCGGTAAAGGGGATGTCATAGTGGGACAATACTTCATCGATTGTTACGCCTGATGGTCTGGCGTGAAAGTCCAGTTCCGGTGAGCCAATGGTAAATATCAGCTCGGGTGGTTCGCCCAGGGCTCTTACACGCTTTGCGGCTTGTTCGGAACTGACAAAGTGACAGTAGGCAAGCTTGCTGTTGCAGTGACGGAATATTTCATCAATGGTGCCTGACACCTCACCGCCTTCGATGTGTGCGGAGCGAATATAGTTGGTTGCTGCCACCAGAGCGCCGGCCAGTGCCTCGACGCGGTCACCGTGCAGGATGATCAGGTCGGGCTTTGATTTACTGACGTAGTCTGAAAAACCGGTGATGGTTCTGGCCAGAGCCATGTCTTGCGGGTCGCCTTCCTGTTGATTGACAAACTCATGTACCGTGACGTTTTCAACGCGATTGACTTCTATCTTTGTTAGTCCGTAGCTTTCCAGCATGTGCATGCCGGTGACAAAGAAAGACACATTGAAACCCGCATCGCGCGCTGCGGTTGCCAGCGGCTCGAGTTTTCCAAAGTCGGCACGGGTACCGGTGACAAACAGAATTGATCGACTCACAATCGGTACTGCTTTTGTGTTGGTGTGATTGTCTTGCGAAGGCCTCTAGGCATTGAAGTCAGACCATTTTAGTTGCTGGTTGCGTACGACGTTGTGCTTCAGGGTTTTACCAATGACCCTGTCAAACTCATAGCCGGCGATTTCTCCGGAGCCGGGGCGTCGTGCCCAGATATCTGATTCTGTTATTGTGCTGCCGGCGGTCATGTCTTTGTCGGCGACAACGGACGCACGTGCAAATCTGTAGACATCTTCTTCCGGTGCACTGCGTGCTTTCGGGTTCATCAATGCCGTGTGAATTTCCCGGCTGCGATCGATTAGCAGTCTGAGTTCTGCCGGGTCCATTGAACAGATGATGTCAGGGCCCGTTCGATAGCGACTATCGGTGTAGTGGCGCTCGAGGATAGATGCACCCAGCGCCACCGATGCCAATGCCATTTCGGGGCCGATGGAATGATCGGAAAAGCCGACTACCGCTTGCGGAAAGGCACTGCGAAGTTCAGTGATACCCTGTAGCGAAACAATTTCGGCTGGAGACGGGTACAGGTTAGTGCATTCGAGCAGCGCGTATTCGATTCCTGCATTGTCGAGAATGTCGACAGACGCTTTGAGGGTGTCGATAGTTTGCATGCCGGTAGACATTATCACGGGCTTTCCAAAGCGGGCGATGTGTCTGATCAGCGGCAGGTTGTCTGCCTCACCGGAACCGATCTTAAAAGCCGGGACATCAATTTCGGCCAGAAAATCTGCTGCCTTGCGAGAAAAAGGTGTGGAAATGAAAATCATGCCCAGTTCTTCACAATAGTTTTTCAGGGCAATTTCATCATCAGCGGATAGTGCGCATCTTTCCATAACCTCCCAGATCGAGACATCGGCGTTGGGTGGGAAAATGCTTTTTGCCTCGTCTGTCATTTCGTCTTCAATGAAATGCGTCTGATGTTTGATACATTCGCAACCCGCGTCACGGGCTAGCTTTGCCATGTGTTTTGCGGTGGCCAGGCATCCGCCGTGGTTGATGCCGATCTCTGCGATGACCAACGGTGGCTGAGTCGACGATATTTCACGGCCTGCGATTTTCACGGATGGTCCTTGATAGTTATGATGGTGGCGCGCCTGGCAATAGTGGCATTTTGCAATTGCCGGAGAGTGCCGGATTAATGGTGTCGCAAACGATGGGATTTTAAAGTATTGCGATGCTCAGTGCTGGTCTATTTGGTAATAGAATGTCGCTTGCCGGGTCTGGTGGCACCCGGTTTTTAAGTTGAATAGCTGGTGGTAGGCGATGTTTCTGGCGTGGCGGGCAGGACTGGGGTAAATTTGAGGCGCGACAATGAAGCTTTAAGTGTGAGATATAAATGACTCCGGAACAAATTGAAGACGCTGCAGGGCGGTTGTTTACTGCTGAAAAGGAACGCCGGCAGATTGGCCTGTTATCGCAACAGTACCCTGACATCACTATGGATGATGCGTATGCCATACAAAGTGCCCTGGTCACTAAAAAAGAACACAGTGGGCTTGCTGTTCGTGGCTGGAAGATCGGCCTGACCTCCCGTGCTATGCAAATGGCATTGAATATTGATATACCGGATTCAGGTGTGTTGTTCGATGATATGTTTTTTGATAATGGTGCAACGATACCCGCACAGCGATTTATTCAGCCGCGTGTGGAAGCCGAGATTGCTTTCGTTTTCAAAGACGATTTGCGAGGCGAAAACCTGACGCTGTTTGATGTGCTCAATGCAACTGACTATATTTGCCCGGCACTTGAAATTCTCGATACCCGCATACTGAGAATTGATCCGGCTACCAGCAGCACCAGAACAGTGAATGACACCATTGCTGATAACGCGGCCAATGCCGGTATTGTGCTGGGAGGGCGGCCGGTTAAACCAGATGAAATAGACATGCGTTGGATTGGCGCTATCGTATCCTGCAACGCTCAGGTTGAGGAAACCGGATTGGGGGCGGGAGTGCTGAACCATCCTGCGCAGGGTATTGTGTGGCTGGCCAATCGGCTGGCGCAATACGGTGATGCGATAACCAGGGGGCAAACCGTTATTTCCGGTTCTTTTATCCGGCCTGTGGAAGCCGCGCACGGGGTAACGGTAGCAGCTGACTATGGCCCGCTGGGAACCGTGAGCGTGTATTTTGAGTAAGCCTGGTTTGTTTAAGCGCGAAATCCTTGCGGGGTTTTGCGAGATTTAGCGCAGGAAGCCATGCAAAAGCGCAGCTGACCTGGAAAATGCGCGCCAGTTAACAAGCTTTCAAGTGATTTTGTGCGAAGATTCTCACTGGGATTATATTCCCAAAGAAGGGGCGTGTTCGCCTTGGATACACCGGAATTCTCCTGGCTGTGTATTTCGGAAACTACGAGCCTGCGGGTCTATCAGCCAGTCCGAAGGTACTAATTCGACAATCCAGTTTTTCCCATCAGCGAAGCTGGCTCAAAGGTGGAATGCTATCCTATGAATATTGGCAGTGATTCAACTCTGAATACGGCAAAAAATACCAAGCCAATGTGTGATATGGGTGCGATGAGTCACCTGTTGACGCAAACAAGCAGTGACGGGCAGAAATTCAAACAACTTACCTCTGCTGACTACCGGCGCTTGATCGTCGATTTGCAAACACGTCTAAATGAACGTGACAACCTGGTTAAGAGCATTCAAGCCAGGCAGGAAAAGTTATCCAGGAGCTGCCGGGTTCAGCGTAAGCTCATTGATTATCTGCGAGAACAAAATACAAGTCAGGCGCAGCAAATAGTCGAACTGCAATGCACTCCGGCTCACGCATCTACACAGGCTGTTTCTGAACAGCAGATTCGAACGCGGGGCAGGGTGCAATCGCTGGATGGTGCGTTATCGCGCATATTGGGTGTTGAGATTCCGGAACCAAAGTCACCGGTGGCAACCGATGAAATTGCGCTCTACCAGCTCGATGAGATTGATATGGAAGAATTTCAACCCGTTGTAGAATACGACACCAGCAGTAATCTGCTGTCGCGGTTGAACGGTATACTTGCGTCGGTTGTCGATCTGGCCGTGCACGCGTGCAAAGTGGTGCAGAAATTTGTTTCCAGCCTGATTGTCTGGATGCTTGCGTTGCCATGGCGCGAATTAAAACACAGAGTCGTCGTTATCTCTGCAAGCGCTCAATCACGGTCTAAAACCCTTGCAGCTGCACTGGTACACCATGTAAGTGACACAATGACAACTGTGGTGGGGAAAATAAAAAGCGGCGATACCGTTTGATTGGTTTTTTTGCGCAACAGCCGCCAATAATATTGGCGCGCCCCGCAGGATTCGAACCTGCGACCTCGCCCTTAGGAGGGGCACGCTCTATCCAGCTGAGCTAGGGGCGCATGGGTAAGAGTGTATGACGATAGCAGTTAAACTACAAATAAATACGCTAAATCCGCGGCTGTTGTTGCCTTAATATAATAGATAGCGTTGGCAGAGAATCCAAAACACTGTGGTGGCCACTGGATTCATCGCTTGTCGTAGTGTTCCGGAAATTGGAAAAAATTCATTAAAAAACATCAATCTGATGGAAAAGTACCCAGGGTGGATTATTTCATGGTGTCAACGGCTGATTAAATAAGTGTCGGCAGTTGCCGATACAGTGAGTCGTGGGTGCGTTGACATTCCAATGCGCTGTGTCTAATCGTTTAGGGTGTGGTTATGTCTGATAATGCCGTCGAAAATAGTGAAGAGCGTCGCAGTTATCGGCGTGTTTCTGATGCTGTGGCACTGACTATCGAGATAGTCAATGATGAGGCTGCCAACCAGCCAAGTATTGAAGCAGCTGAATTGCCTAATCACCCGACTCATGTGGTCAGTTTGAGTCCAAACGGTCTGAAGTGTTATCACACGGAAGCTTTCAGCAATGGTGATAAAGTGCAGGTAAGCATGAGGTTGTTTCCAGGGGGCGAGCGTCTGGATATGGCGGCTACCGTGGTTAATTCCGGTGAGGAAACAGGACCAGGGAAGAAAGACCGGTTTTTTGCCGGATTAGCATTTGCCAATCTCGATGCAGAAACCCGTGAATTGATCCTGGAACATATTGATCAGGTGGCACGCCAGTCGTTTGGTGGTGCGATTAAGCTGGTAAACAAGTAATACACTATCCACGGTGGCCTGTGTCGCTGGTGTTGTAGGTATCTACTGTGTCTTTTCGGCGTGCAGTTGGAATTGTTTCCATGCGGGATGCTTCGATACCTGTGCCACAAGCTAGCCGATAGCTCTGGCTATCAATTCCATGATTCTTACACGTAGCCAGTCGCGACCCATCAGTGGTACGCGCCCGGTGATAAATGATACGTGTCCTCCCCGGTCTATGATTTCGAATGTCACTTTTTCTGACATCGCGCTGTCTGATGATGGAAGGCAGTTGGCGGTGAAGAAAGGATCGTTGCGGGCAAAAATTATATGCGTTGGTGTATCTATGATTTTTAAGTCTGTCAGGGTGCTGGCTTTCTTGTAGTAGTCTTCAGCTGAAGTATAGCCGTGCAATGGTGCGGTAATTTTTTCGTCAAACTCTACCAGTGTCTTGATATTCTCATAGCCTAGTTTGTGCAGTTTCAGTGCGGGGTAACGTTTGTCTTTTAGGCGCAATGCCTCTATCAACTGACCGACCAGATTCCACTGGTACAGCTTTGAAAAACCTGTGTTCAGGCGTTTTGCACCTTCCGCTAACACTAAAGGTGGTGAGATCGACAGGGCGAAGTGCAATGGGTTGGTCTTGTGCTTTGCAAGGTATTTTAGCAATGCATTACCGCCCAGAGAGTATCCGACTGCAATGATCTTTTGCGCGGGGTAACGTTGTGCGACAAGACTGATCGTATATTCGATATCGGCAGTATGACCTGAGTGATATGAGCCGGCGGTGGTATTTGGTTCACCGCTGCAACCACGAAAGTGCATTAGTACACAACGATAGCCAGTGCTTTGCACCTGTTGCATGATCGATCGGATGTAACGCGATTTTCCAGAGCCGGTCAGTCCGTGAAACAGTATAACAACCGGTCCGTCGCCTGCTTCGGTCCAGTTGAGGTCCAGAAAGTCACCGTCGGGTGTTGTTAATCGCTCGCGTATTGTATGCGGCCATGGGGCGGGGTGTACTTTGGCGGCCCAAAGTGTTTGAGCATGGGGATTACGAAGCCACCATGCTGGGCGAAATTTACTCTTGGTAAGCATGTATGAAGGACTGTGTGGGGAACGCTTGTTAGAATAATACCAGTATCGACGTACCATAGATAAATAAGAAGAATAATAATGAAAATCCTGGTCACTAACGATGACGGCTGGCAAGCACCCGGAATAAACGCTCTGACGGAGGCTATGAAAACAATTGGCGAGGTAAGAGTCGTAGCTCCTGATCGAAATTGCAGCGCCGCCAGTAACTCCTTAACGCTTGCTTATCCCATTCGTGTGAAGGAACAATCCCCCGGCGTATATTCGGTTCAGGGTACACCTGTTGATTGTGTATACGTTGCACTGAATGGTCTGTTTGACTGGCAGCCTGACATTGTCGTTAGTGGTATAAATTCAGGGCCCAACATGGGTGATGATGTCTTGTATTCAGGCACGGTGGCAGCCGCCATGGAAGGAAGGTTTCATGGGTATCCGGCATTTGCATTTTCACTTGCCGGTCACACTGAACGATATGAGGCGGCGGCCACGGTCGCGGCCAATATGGTCCGGCGTTTCGTCGCCGACCCGTTGGCCGGTGATAGTTTATTGAATATCAACATTCCGGCAGGGCCATTTGAAAGTATAACCGGTGCGGTTGCCACGCGACTGGGATTGCGTGGTCGTGAAAAAAAGCTGGTGGAGCAGGATGATCCGCGTGGTGAACGTATATTCTGGATAGGGCCGGTCAGCAAGCCGGTCGATAACAAGGAGGGAACTGATTTTCACGCTATCGCAAATCAACAGGTATCGGTAACGTCGCTCAGTGTTGATTTAACGCATCACTCACGTTCAACTGAATTAAGTGACTGGTTAGTGCGAGGTGCCGCATGAATATGGAAGCAAGAATTCGTGGTATCGGTATGACTTCACATCGCACACGTCTGCGTCTGGTAGATCGCCTGCGCCGCGGTGGTATTAGTGATGAGTCTGTATTGCAGGCGATGGTGGATGTGCCGAGACATTGCTTTGTAGATGAGGCGATGGCTACCAGGGCCTACGAGGATTGTTCTCTGCCGATTGGTGAAGGCCAGACAATCTCGCAGCCCTATGTTGTGGCATTGATGACAGAGTTGGTGGTTAACAGTAGTATGCACGGGCAGCCTGTCGAGAGAGTGCTTGAGATCGGTACCGGATCAGGTTATCAGGCTGCGGTACTCAGTAAGCTTGTTGATCATGTCTACACGCTGGAAAGAATCCGTTCTCTGTCTCATCGAGCCGGTAGTCTCTTTCGTCAGTTGGAGTTGCGCAATATTAAGTCACGTTATGTAGACGGTGTTGACGGATGGGCCGAAGAAGGGCCATTCGATGCAGTGATTGTTACTGCTGCAATGGAATCAGTACCTCCTGCGTTACTTGCGCAGGTCAGACATGGTGGTGTGCTGGTGGGGCCGGTCGGGCCGCAGCGCGGTAGTCAGCAATTGGCAGTAATGAGGTGTCGGGATGACAAGCCCCCGCAGATTCAGAACGTGGAAGATGTAAAGTTTGTACCGTTTTTATCGGGGCGGTGTTAAGGGGGAGGGGCGCTGCGCTGGCTTTAATTTTTTTTCTTTGATTGTGTTGGTGTGTTTGTGAGTTTTTTTTGGCTGCTTTGGTGTGCAGCTTGGATGTCTGCTCTTGCGTGCTGCTCTTACGTTCTGCTCTTACGTTCTGCTCTTACGTTCTGCTCTTACGTTCTGCTCTTACGTTCTGCTCTGGCGTTCTGCTCTTGCAGCTGTTTAGGCGTGCCATCCCTGGCGTTTTTTCGAAGCCAGTCCCTGGCTGTACGATTTACTTTTCAAAAGCGGAAAAGTAAACAAAACGCTTTTTTTGTATGTGCCGCTGGCTGCCTTGCCCTGCGGGTTCCTGCGGAATTTTTTGAACTCATCCGGAGTCGGGCCGCGCCAGACGCACATCCATGTGCTACTGGCGCTCACGCTGCCGTCCTGGCGCTTTGACCCGACTCCGGATGAGTTCAAA
>CAKZVB010000330.1 GCA_937922015.1 uncultured Granulosicoccaceae bacterium | reverse complement strand
ATCACCATTGTCCTCAGCTCTTTTCACTGCCTCGGCATACTCATCTCTTTTAACTTGTTCCAGCCTGGCTTCTTCTTTCTGTTTTGCCTGCTGTACGCAAGCATCGACTTCTGCGTGGTTGCCCTGGTTGAAGTCGTCAATCTCTCCCTCTATATCGTCAAAGAGATCGGATGCGGCGTTTCCAACGATGTCTTTGTAGTTTCTCAGGTCAGTGCCGTTGTAAAAACCGAGTAAGAAGGACCAGCCCGGAAAAAATTTTGCCTCGCTGTAGAGTGAGTATTGAAACCAGGTAGTCCATTCCCATGTGCCAGCTTTGGTTCTGTGGCTCATTCGATCCTGTAAATCATCTTCGTATAAGTCAAAAAAGATGGTCCCTATAAGGCCTTTGAATATCGCCGCTATACCCTTTACCAGGCCTTTGATACCGTGGCACAACACATTCCACCAGGCGCAATCACAATCCATGCTGAACGTGTCCATTACATCACATACCAGCTTATCTAGAACCGTTCCAAATATACCTCCATCCGCGTAGTCCTGAAGTTTGTCCCGTACCGGTGAGTAGGTGGCTGTTATCTGGTTCTGTGCTAACGTGAATGGACCAGTACCTTTGTCATATCCATGTGCCTCGAAATTTCCGAAATAATTAGCCCTCGGGGTCATCGGGTTTGATTGAGTGCCTTCGAGACCCGCATAATCGACGTCCTGAAAGCCTTTGGCTACCCGAATTACATCCTGTAGATTGGGTTTGCTCCTTAACAGGGACTCGAATTCAACTTCCTCCATGGGCAATTCAAGTGTTTGTGGTTTAGTCGGTGCCCAGGCGTTAAACCGAAAGCTGGTGGAGCCTTCAAAATTCTTTGCTGTTTGTGATGTTGAGTGTGCGGCGATAGTTGTTGGCGCCTGCGTTACGATTAGCTCGTTCATCGCTGCCATGGCCGCTGCGGCACGGCCAAACGATCCATCCTTCTGATGTATTGCTCGTTCTAATTCGTCTTTTAGTTCATCCAGATCCGCGATCAAATCGAAGGTAATGGCGACAGTCAGGATGCCAAATATTATTGCCGCGACGGCCGTTACAAAGACATTCTTTGACTCTTTTGCCCAGCCGACAATCCTGCCAACATAGAAGCCACGAATAAGATTTGCGGTGAAGAGTGCTTTATACAAAGGCCCTTCAAATGCCCAGGCGCTGGATGCCACGGCGTGTGACTGAGCCATCGCGGTATTATTCATCGCGATGATATTCATCGTGCGTGCAGTCCAGGCTGCCTCTGTAAGGACGGCTGTATCTGCAGTTGATTGAAGTTTGGTTCGCTGTGCTACCAGAGCACCGCCGTTAAAGATGTAGGCAATTAGTAATACGGCCGGAATCATTGCCAGCATTAATAATACAACGATCTGCCCGCGTTGCTTTCTTGAATTAGAGTGGTTTGGATAATGACGATTCATTGGCTTAACTCAGATCAACCGTCATGGTGATAACTCGTACATAGGGTCGCCCGCTGTCATTGCTGAAAAACGGCGCAGCAAACGGGATTTGCAATGGAAAGCGAAACTTAACCGTAGCCCTTATTGGCATGTGCGCGAAGGTGAGTTCGTTTCGTGACGCGTATTTAGCCAGTGAGTAATAGTCGGATAGTCTGTTTGCTTCACTAAAAGCAGTCACCGGGGCTGATATTGCACTGCCTAAATCGTTAAAACTAATGGTTTGTATTTCGACGTCGGAATTTATTTTGTCGAAAGCGTATCGTGATTTTCGCAGTAAGACATCGTCTCTTGTGCTGTATTGGCTTCTGTGACCGGTTGTGATTGTTTGATAATATTGGCTCATAAACTGAGCATTCCATAGCGGGCCGGGGGACGCTGATTTTGAGTAGTCTTCGTTGGCAGGAGCGATTGCCACCAGTGTGCTCATTGCTGATTTTGTAGCAATGTCTCTCCATTTGCCCAGATCCGAGCCTGCGGCGTCAGCTATAAGCCGCGCGTGTTCAGCACTAACCCAGGCTTGAGAAAAGCAGCAATTTAGTTCGCGAAAGGCATGGTCTGAATTTACGATGTGCACTTGAGCACTTCGGGCAGCGGAGAACGCCGCTTGCCTGACTACAAGGGAAGCATGTGCTAATAAGGCAAGCTGCACAATAACCAGTAGTGAGCCAAAAAACAGAGGGAGTGTAAGGACGAAATCTACAGCGGTTGCAGCGCCCAACTGTTTTTCCAGGCTTTTAGCACTGTTATGGCGCCTGGCGACAATTGGTAATGGTTTTACGTCCATGTTAGAGAATTGTCTCATGTTGCTAGCCATCCGTGCTCGACATACTGCTATAATACACTTATAGAGTAGCTTGCTTGTACTATTTATCATAGAATTCAAGCTAAGCTCCGGAGGAAACCGGGCACAATAGGATTCAATGGAATCGAATTCTTACAAGGGATTGCAGTGAATGTCAGATACGATAGGGTACGTGCTAATTTTGGGCTTTGTAGTGTTACCGATGGGCGCGGTGATGTTCAAAATGATCGAGTTGCTGGTTATTGTTTTGCAAAATCAGGCAATCCTGGCCGCCTCGCCCTTTTAATCATGAAATCGACAAGTCACCAATTAAGCAATCCGACTGGCCTATGAGTAAGGATACAACAGTCCAGTTGTTCGATTTAAGCCTGAGACGATTGATGTCTCCTATTGTCCCGTTATTGGACGATGAATCGATCTCCGAGATAATGATTAATGGCTACAACGAAATTTTCGTAGAATCCGGGGGTAAGTTACGCAAGACGGATGTAAGCTTCAGGGACCGTGAAGCCTGGCAGGCAGCAGTTCGGAATATTGCCCAGTTCGTCGGCAAGAGTCTCACGGCACACAACCTGAGCATAGAAGCGCGACTTCCGGATGGTTCGCGGGTTCATATAATTCAGGAGCCTGCCGCACGAAAAGGGACCAGTGTAGCGATAAGAAAGTTTTCCAAACACAAACTCGATATGAACAGCCTTATCGAGTTTGGCAGTATCACGCCTGTCGGATCAGAGTTTCTCGGGATATGTGTCGCCGCTGCACAAAATATTATTGTATCGGGTGGCACCGGCTCTGGTAAAACAACACTGTTAAACTGTTTATCCTCTATGATACCCGATGGTGAGCGAATACTGGTGCTGGAAGATTCAAGCGAGTTGCAACTCCAGCAGGAGCATGTGGTACCGTTTGAAGTTAAGGCCCCCGATTCTAAGGGCAGGGGCGGGATAGACATTCGTGAATTATTCCGTGGCAGCCTGCGTATGAGGCCTGACAGAGTCGTTGTGGGTGAATGCCGCGGTGGTGAAGCGATAGACATGATCCAGGCGATGAATTCCGGACACGGTGGTTCTATGTCCACTGCTCACGCAAACAGCCCTAAAGATGCGATAACACGACTGGAAGTGATGTGTTTAATGGGCGGGCTGGATATACCGCTACTGGCGTTGAGAGCACAGATTTGTTCGGCAATCGACGTTGTTGTTCAGATATCACGTTTCCACGATGGTGCCAGAAAGGTAACGCACATCTCCGAAGTCCTGCCGGTCGGATCAGACGGTGTAGCTAATGTAGTAGATATTTTTTCGCTCGACGGTGATCGGAATTTGCGCTGGACAGGGAAGAAACCCTCTTTTTCAGATGCGGTGATGTTATCTGACTCTACAGACAAAGTGTCTTTGACGGATGAACTATGGACAAAAGAAAGTTGAAACGCGAGAATTCCGGAAATAACCTTTCAAAGCAAACCGGAGAGATGCCGATAGGCCAGGTGTTGATCATAGCCTTCGTCACAATACCTCTGGTTATAGCGTTGATGGTGTTTTCCGAAGGGGCGATAGACTATCTGGCAACATCGGTAGATAATTTCTTAAACCCGTGACAGCAGGATTGCCATGAGGCATGAATGCACCACAGTGTGCAATATTCACTTAATGAAAGGAGTTGTAACTATGAAAACGCAATTGAAAAAAAATCAAAAAGGCGAGATGCCAATCGGGCAGGTTCTAATGCTGGCGTTGATCGTTATTCCACTGGTAATCGGTGGCATTATGTTTCTGCAGAGTGCATTTGAGAAGACAAGTGAAAATGCCGGAGAAGCTGTCACTGCTGCAGACGACGCGAAGACCAAAGGTGAAGAGCTTGGAACTGCTCTTCAATAGTAATCCTTGATTG
>CAKZVB010000329.1 GCA_937922015.1 uncultured Granulosicoccaceae bacterium | reverse complement strand
GCCATGGAAACTGACGATGGCGCTATTATCGAAATCATTAACTACGGCTTCAGGCACGGACCGACAGAAGTGATAGAAGCTATTGCCCGCGGAGAGATCGTATCGCCCGATAGGTACTATATGAGAACGCAAGCCCGCCTTGAGACAGGTGACAAAAGATACGCCTGGGTAAACCGGACACTGTTCATAGGTGTCGGCCATCGGGAGCAGTCGTCAGTGGTAATCAGATTGTTTGCTATACGTTAAATAATCAGCCAGTTCGGGCTGTTTGCGGCCTGTCGTAACTATTCGCCAAAAAAGGCTTACCTGCGCCCGCGCCGCTCATTTAGTCAATGTTTTTTACAGCCATGCTTTGACTATCTGTGTGTCATCTAAGCTGACCCGAAACGCATCGCAGCGTCCAAACAATAATGGATGATGCAACCCCTTAACGTCAGATCACCGTCGTTGTTTGAGCATTCACCAAATAGCCGGTATTAAGACATATTTTATACGTTCAATAAACATTTGGTTGTCCCATAATTTGGTAGTATCTATCAATATCTGTAACTGAATTAATCGAATCGAGAATGAACACCCAACTCATCGCCGATCTCTATAGTACACAAAACTCTCCTGAAAAATGGCCGACACTGCTGGATCGATTGCTTCCAGTAGTTGGAGCAAAAGCTGCCGGTCTTATCGTTGTCGATTTCACCGGCCCGGTTACGGATGCACCCAATCAGTTCGGGGCTGTATCGAGTAACCAGGACAAAAAAGTCATGGCCGAGTACAACCGGAAATACGCAAAGTACGAAGCCCCCATTGTACAAAAGTCCCTGCGAATGACTCCCGGAGAAATGGTTACCGACCCGGGTTTTCATGATATAGAATCTATAATGCAGAGGCCGGATATCGTTTTCGTTCGGGAGAAAATGGGGTTGTTTCATCGATTTGGTGTTCGGCTAAATGATGAAAAAGCATGGAATGATGTCATTGCTTTTCAGTATGGTCTTGATCGTGACAACGTGACTAGCGAAGAATTCGCGCAATTTTCCCCATATTTTCCGCACATTGCACAGGCCGTCGCATTAGGCCGAATGTACGACTCAATTCGAGAAAGGTACTCTGCAGTATTGACCGTACTGGATCGAATTAACCTGGGTATGCTGTTGTTGCGAAATGATTCTACAGTCATATTGAGTAATGAATTCGCTAAAGAGACCATCGATCGAAGTAATCGTTTGCAGGTTATCAATGGCAGACTTACGTCTAATGGCAAATTCGCTGATGACTTAAAATCGGCAGTAAGCACAATAGCCGATACCGTAATAGAGGGAGGGAAGGCCAGCAGCCATTACGTCAGACTGGGCAGTGATGAAGAAACAGATAGTCTGTTAGTTGAACTATCACCGCTAATAGATTCAAATTCCGAAGTAGAAAGTAATTTCAAAGGAGTGTTGGCCTTATTGATCGATCCAGGAAGGGGTTTGGCCCTTAACAAGGAAATGATCCGGAGAGTCTACTCGTTGACTCCGGCAGAAACCGACATTGCAGAATTAATCGCTGGAGAAGGGCTTGGTTATAAATTGGTCGCTGAACGCAGAAGTGTGAGCATAGAAACTGTTAAAACACAATCAAAAGCACTGATGGGTAAAATGAAAGCCAGTGGTCGAGCAGGTATTATAAAAAAGGTTCTCGCTCTCGGGCTACCGTTTAAATAATAATTTCCTGACAACATAACTTTATAAGTAGCAATCTTGTAGCTGGTTAGTACGTGTAGCTGACGTCGATCTGCATACCGGCAGAGCAGTCAGCAGATTACCCATCCTAAGTTCAGCAACAAAACCCAATCCTGTCATCAAATATGAATACCAATTACTCGGCCGGAGCTAAATTTAGAATGTTGGTTTTTTGCCGACTACTGACATTCGTCAATAACCTATATGTTGTAAATGTTGATTGGAAACAGGTTCCTATATCACCGTCAGCGTTGTACCCACAGCAAACAATGACTCACCCAGGCCCTGCCTGAACTATGAGTTTTGCAATGAGACGTAATTCACATTTTCTCCTTTACGATGCCTGTCCCCGTTTTCCTCGGCACACTTTCAAATAGTTATAAGAAAATATTTTATCGATCACCCTTGATTACCTACCAGTAAGTAGGTATACTAACTCCATGGAAATCAACTCAACACGGGACCTCATACTAGATAGCGCGCAGGCGCTAGCCCAGACTCGTGGCTTCAATGGTTATAGTTATGCAGATATCGCGTTAGAACTTGGTATCAGGAAGGCAAGTATTCACTATCACTTTCCGTCAAAAAATGATCTGGAAACCGAATTATTAAGCCGGTACAGAACCGGTTTCGTTTCTGAACTCCAAAAAATCGAATTAAACGTTAACGGAAGCATTGAGCAACTGCAACGCTATGCGCAAATGTACGCAACTACATTGAGTAACAATCGAATTTGCCTGGGGGGAATGATGGCATCAGATGTAGGCGCTTTACCTGAAACACTAACGCCTTCACTTGTTTCATTTTTTAAGGAACAAGTTGACTGGCTAGCCAACATAATGGATGCCGGAAAAAAAGCAGGTGAGTTAAATTTTTCAGGGTCGGCCCAATCACACGCCACCGCTTTTCTAGCCGCCTTGCAAGGTGGCCTTTTGATGGCTAATGCAATGGAGGATGAGGGCGTCTTCAAACGCCTGCGACAGACACTTATCAATACTTTACAGTAGTTTTTTTTATCCTCACAACCTACCTACCAGTAGTTTGGCATTGGAAAATGATTCATTTTAACCACAGGTAAACTTGCAATACCAACGCACTGAGATAGGGCATCATTTACTTGGCTTAACAGTCTTTAATTGATGTATTAACTCTGTGTTTTTTTAATTTCACCACTTACCTACTAGTAGGTATTTTCCAGCAAACGGCTATAATTGAAATATGTGTAACAGCCGGTTGTCACTAGTTTTACCTCAACCCACAACAGAGAGTTAGTCACATGAAAAACCCTAATCTTAGTCGTAGAGATTTTGTAAACACGGCCATTACCGGCTCACTAATACTTGGTGCGCCGTCTATTGTTAGTGCCCGTTCATTGGGCGGTGGTGCCTTGGCCCAAGGCTTAGTGCCAATGAAACATGGTTCCATGGCTGTTACTGAATTTAAAAATTCAAAGATCCATAGTTATCAAAGCCCTAACCTGACAGGTTGTGTAACCACCCATATTATTGAAACACCAGAGCGTTTAATTATTGTTGATGGACAGCGTTCAGTTATCTATGGCCAGGAGATTCGGGACTACGCCAAAACTCTGGGTAAGCCTGTTGATCGAATGATTATCTCCCATCTGCATCCTGATCATTGGTTTGGTGCCTATCAGTTCAGGGATGTGCCTATTCATTCCCTTAAGCAAACTCAAGGTGAAATAGATCAACTGGGAGAGTTCTTTATAGAAATCAGCATACCTACCCTTGGTGATCATGTACCACCAGAGAAAGTTGTTCCTGACACTCTTATTACTGACGGCTCTAGTGAAACTATTGATGGAGTAACCTTAGAGTTCAAACACGTTAAAGATGCTGAATCAGACAATATGTTGACTATTTATCTGCCAGAAGAAAAAGTATTAATAGCCCAGGACCTGCTTTACAACAATTGTCATCTGTTCTGCGGTCACGGTAACTTTCAAGGTTGGCAGAAATCCTTAAAAGACATGCGTAATGATACGTCATTCGATCTGGTACTTCCGGGGCACGGCGCAAACGTAGGGTCAAGACAATCAATAGATGATGCGCTTATTTATCTGGAATTTGTTGAAAGTACTTACGCGAAAGTCAGCACAGGTGATGAACTGAAATCAGCAATCATAGAGCGATATCCATCTTACCTGGCGGCATCTCTTGTAGATATCCAGAATCTGTTTCTATTTCCAAAAAAGTAAGGTACATGAACAATGAACAAACCAATACAAGCTGTTAGCACACCCACTACGTACACATGCGGCAATTGCGGGTCAGAGATCAATATCGTATCAACGACGCAGGCCAGTGCAAATCTTGACGTTTGTTCAAATTGTCATCCTGCGTATACGGGAATAGAATCGAAACAGGCATCGGGTAGTAAAGTCGATTCATTTAACAATCGCTACAAAACAAAGGGCTGATGTTTTGGCGGGCCGTATACTACGGCTCGCCTTTATAGTGAAAGGAATCAATAACGAATTTTGTCACACAAATCTATTGATGAAACCTGCTGTGCCCCCCCCGTGTGTATAGTACTCTCCAACCTCTGCGAATGAGAACTTGTGGTTTGGTTCGCAATAACATTTACATAGACACCCAACGTAAAAACCGTTAAGCCATTCCTTTTGCGCAATCACAGAACGAATAAGAGGAGTTATAGTGACTCAAATAATCTCGGGGAGCAGTTAATTCCAGTCGAAGAATCAAAAAACGGTATTTGGTAAGTGCTTTCGGCACAGGGCATCATTGCAAGTTAGGCCCGGTGTTTTTGCATGAGCGGACATTTCCCCTTCCCATTTTGATTTCTAGTACACAGTATTCTCGCACTTATTTCCCGACGTCTCTCGATAACTGAGATCTACCGATCAACTCGTTTATTCCACGGACTCGCTAACCTTGCGAATGTCCGGAGTTGGCCGGTAGTTGTCGGTCGATCTGCATTTGTCAATAACCTAACCTGGGCATATACCTCGACTCGAAGCCAGGAGCTATTCGACAGTCAGGAATGTGCCCTTTGCTGACATGCGCCCAGGTGGTATCCTGGGTTCATGCAAAGTAATCCGCGAATTAGTCTTCGACAAGCAACCGAGAACGATAATAATGCAGTCTACAGTTTCAAGAAGGCTGCTTTTACTCACTATGTGAAGAAACAATATGGCCACTGGGACGAAGCGGAACAGCGTAAGTACCACACAGAGCGATTCGCATCTAATAACATTAAGATTATAACGGTCGAGCAAAGTGCCGTGGGATTTGTTTCCGTAGTCAGTGAATTTGGCTGCATGAAGGTTCACCAACTCATTATCCATCCAGAGCATCAAGGCCAGGGAATCGGAGAGCAGTGCATGGCATTAATCAAACATCAGGCCAGTAGGAAAGAACTCCCTGTTCGCCTACAGGTTATGAAGGTAAATCCGCGCGCAATGAAATTCTACCTACGTATTGGCTTCGTTCTTGTCGGAGAAACCGAGACTCACTATCAGATGGAGTTTAAGTCTTAGTTATATCTGCTTTTGGCCGATAGCTTCCGGTCAATCTGCATTTGTCAGTAACCTAAAACCTAACCTTGCATGCTTCGTTCAATGTCAGAAGATTATCCAGCAGTCCCGGTTCGTCAACCTGGACACTCAGGTACTGACCCAGGCTACTGATAATCATCGCTGCCAACTCTGCCTATACCCGGCAACTTGATGGCCGGCGGTGAAAAATCGATACCGGCCGTCAGCCCCAACAGGTTCACTTCCACTCCTTCTTCCGCTGCGATCATAACTCCCAGCAGACCTGCCACTGAAATTTGCATACCGGTATCACTGGGCGCTTTAGCAATGAATTGTCCGCCTGGAAGATAATCCTTACCGATGGCAGTTGGAGGTAGCTCGAGCCTGAGTTCGGGAACCTGTCTGGCGAGTGCGGCAATAAAGGTGTTGCTGTTTGGTCCCGGCCAAACTCGATATTCTGCATGTAACGGGTAGTTCTCTGCGGCGCTGATCAAGCGCATAATCATTTCGTCTACATATGCTCCGCCACGTATGTCGCGAAGTATCCATGGCTTGCTGCCAAACCAGTATCCGTCAGGTGATCCGCGACGAATGCGCACGGCAGTTCCATTGCGCCTCAGCGCATAGCCCATGACTTCGATACGTGTGTACTCTTCCGAGCCGCCGGGCTTTACGGCAATCCAGGTGTGTACGGCAAATGCACCACGCCAGCGAGCAGCGCGTGCGGCGTAAACCTGAATCACAGCATCCGGGAATTCTTTGGGATCCGGCGCTTGCAAAGAACTGTCGCGTCGCAACTCCCACCAGCTTTTCTGGTTATTGTCACCCAGCGTGAATCGAACCACACTAACCAATACAGGCAATAGAAACACAACGGTAATCAGCAAACCGAATTTCTTTGCATAGCGTCCGGTACTGATGTTTTTTACGGCATTTTCCGCGGGTTCAATAGACATCGCGCTGATTGTTTATCTTTGCGACCGCATTGCAATCGCAGTCGACCGTTCCAACCCGAAGGCTCAAGAAGCTACCGTCAAACAAGTAGCATCGGAGTCATCATACAATCGCTTAAGCAGATCAGACCTGCAATTCAAAATAGCACTGATGTTTAAACTGCCTTTGGCGGTGATTTCGGCATCTTTAATTGAAGGTGGCTGTGCCATCACCAGTGCTCTGACTATTCTGTTTGAAGAGCCGGTAGCAAGCTGCGCCATTTGCTGAAGCCGATCCGTGATCTTTTCAAGATATTCTGAGTCAGTCACCACTTCACCATCGTGTTTAAGCGCAATAGCAGGAGATGGAAAAATCAATAAACCTATGTCATTTCTATCAGCACCGGTAACTACTACATCCTGAATCAGTCCCTCGAGGTTTTTAAGTGCCTGTAACCGCAGTTCGGCCGCTTGCACCCATGTTCCGGAAAGCAATTTAAAGTCTTCTGTTATTCGGCCGTCGAAACGGACACCGGCGGCATGATCTTGAGGATCGACAAACCTGATGGCATCGTTGGTGATGAAATAACCTTCCTCGTCGAAGGAATCGGCGTCTTTTTCCGGCTCATCAAAATAGGCGGTGATCACATTCGGGCCCTTTACCCTTATTTCAAAACGATGGCCCTGATACGGGATTAACTTGGCGTCAAGCTCAGGCATCGGCACACCGATCATGCCGGTTTCTGCTCCGCCCTGATGATGTATAAGACACGCCGGGGCTGTTTCCGTCAGACCCCAGCTGGAAGTCATCATCGGTACAGCCCCCGAGACTTCTACAGCCATTTTCTCGAGTGCGTTCCAGAGTTCTGATGGCAGTGATGCACCGGCATAGAAGATCATATCGAGATCACCGAAAAAGCGCTGTTTGAGTTTTTGATCTTTGTGAAACGCGTCGACAAGCATGGAGTAAGCTATGGGTACATTAAAGCTCAGTGTTCCCACCTGCATGGACAGGTTTTCCAGTGTTCTGTCAAACAGCCCTTTGACCGGCTTGCCATCATCTATCACAAGCGTTCCACCATTTGACAGAATCATGTAGAAGTTGGAATTGCCTGCAAAGACGTGATTCCAGGGTAGCCAGTCTACGATCACGGGCGGTCTTTCAGAGAGCATCGGCAGACAGACTAAATACTGCGCCTGATTGACGGTGATCATTCGCTGCGACTGTGGCACGCCTTTCGGGTTGCCGGTGGATCCGGAGGTAAACAGAATTTTCGCTAGCGTATCCGGGCCTACCTGACTATAGGCCTGCTTTAGAGTTTGACTGTTCACACCGCTGTGCAAATTACCAAAAGTCTCTGCACCATCGCCAGCGTTCCTTGAGACCAGTTTTGAAACCGGGGCAAGTGAGTCACGACTAAGCGCACTACCGAATTTAGCCCCGTCTTCTGCAAACACCAATGCAGGCTTTATTTTCTGAATACAGTAGTCGAGCCGCCCACACGCTTCCGGTATTAACGAATACTGCTCTGCCAGCGGCGCTATCGGTACTCCGATGTAGTGCGCTGCCAACATTAATAGACCGTGATCGATACCGGGGCCGGATAACACCACAATAGGCGTCCTTGCGTCCATGCCACGGGCGAGTAGACCAGACGCCAGCGCCTGTACTTGCTGCAGCGTTTCCCGATAAGTTATCTCACGCCAGCCGGGACCGGATCTTTCCATCAGAAACACCTGGTCCGGTGTTTTATCCGCCCAGTGGTGCAACCAGTCTCCGGTGCTATTGACCACCGGACCCAGTGGCCAGGAGGATTGCAGTAATAGCGAGCCGTCATCGTTCGTGGTGCTGGTGACTTTATGCCTGGCGTATTCTCTGGTCGTCATTGGCTTGCCTCTGACAAAGACTCAATTTTTTCTAACGTAGTGAGCAGTTGTATAAGCTCATCAGAGTTCATGCTTTCAAGTAAATTTGATTCATGTTCAGCGCATACTGCAAGCGCTCTCTTACAAGTACGACTACCTGTTTTTGTTACGTGTAATGCTAAGGCCCGCCGGTCTGAGGGATGTTCTTTTCTGGTAACCCAGCCTTTGGTTTCCAGTTCATCGACAATGGCGACCATATTCGAGCGTTTTATATCCAGCGCCGCTGCTAACACCGATTGTCTCAGTCCCGGGTTGTCAACAATCAGCACCAGTGCCGAGTAGGTGGTGATTCGCAGCCCCAATGGCTCCAGAAGCCCCAGCAGTTCGCTGCGAATGGTGTTGTATGCGCGTTTAAGCCGATAGCCCAGAAATCGCCGCAGAGTTTTGTCGACAGGCAGATTTTCTGTTACCGCGCCGTTTGCTGTGGAAGCTCCCGAGCCCAAAACTTAGCGATCAGCCGGGTGCTGTGGGCCCGCTGTGACGAAAACAGCACTGGCAAGACGTTTGTACAATGATTACCCTCCACTGTTATTGGTTGATATGAACCCGTATTGCTATGTATCATAACTATAAGGTGTCAGCCAGAGCCTTGTAAAGTCGAGATAAGATATCTCTGCAAGGGTCTTTTAACTATTATTCTGGCAAAACTTCTGGCACCACCCGTCAATTGGAGGATTTTTATGTTTCTACGCAGATCTGTTATCGCCGGACTTTGCACCGGACTCTTATGTGCTGTTGTACCACTTGGTGCCTTAGCCCAGGAACACACCTTAAAGCTGCAGCACTTTTTACCAGCGCAGGCAAATGTACCCAAGCTTGTACTGGATGTGTGGGCAGATAATGTTGAAGCAGCGTCAGAGGGCCGGATCAAAGTTGAGCGTTACGCCGGCATGGCACTCGGTGGCAAACCACCAGAGCTGTATGACCAGGTGGCAGATGGCGTGATCGATATCGGCTGGACTGTTGTGGGTTACACCCCGGGCCGATTCCCGTCGACCGAAGTGTTTGAACTGCCGTTTATGATCGACGATGCCAGAGCCGCGTCTTACGCCTACTGGGTGATGTACGAGGAAGGCATGAAGGATCAGTTCTCCGATGTACACATGCTTGGTACCTGGGTTCACGGGCCTGGCCTTTTTCACACCGCCGACCCTGTAGAGACCCCTGCAGATCTTGAAGGTATGAAGATACGGGGCGGATCACGCCTGGTGAACAAACTTCTCGAAGCCACCGGTGCAACACCCGTTGGTATGCCGGTTCCGGCTGTCGCGGAAGGCCTGTCGAAAGGAGTAATAGATGGAACTACAATTCCATGGGAAGTCACACCGGCACTGAAAATACCGGAGCTGGTCGAGAATCACACCGAGTTTGAAGGCACCGCGTTGTATACACTGACTTTTGTATTAGCGATGAACAAAGACGCCTACAACGCATTGCCTGCTGACTTGCAAACTGTTATCGATGATAATTCAGGGCTTGAGTTTTCAATATTTGCCGGTGGCACACAGGCCGATGCAGACGGCCCGGCTCGTGAAATCGCTGTTGACGCAGGCAATAACATCATTACTATCGATGCCGCTACTGCGGCAAGCGTCTGGAAACCGGTTGTTGACCCGATCTATGCGGACTGGATTGCAGATGTCAATGGGAAAGATCTGGATGGTGAGGCACTAATTGCCCGTGCCAGGCAACTGATCGACTACTACAACGCTAACGTTAAAAAGTAGCGCTATTGTTAACGGCGGTGTTATAAACTCACACCGCCGTTAACAATTATACATAGCGATCCATCATGTACCGTTTCTTCAATGGCCTGTCCCGATTCATGGCATATCTTGGCGGGATGATGCTGGTGTTGCTGATTCTGCTCACCTGCATCTCGGTTGTGGGCCGATCACTAAATGGTTTCTTTCACTCAGGCCTTGTTGAGTCTATAGCGCCCGGCTTTGCAAAATGGGCGCTGGACCTGGGCGTAGGACCAGTCAACGGTGACTTTGAGCTTATCGAAGCCGGGGTCGCCTTTTCTATTTTTGCTTTTATGCCTTTGTGTCAGATAACCGGGGGGCACGCCTCGGTAGAATTACTAAGCAAAACGATGTCCCCTTTTATCAATCGCTTGCTGCAGTTTATTATCGACACAGTATTCGCGTTGGTTTTGTTGCTTATTGCTGTTCAGCTGTATAGTGGAATGCTATCTAAAATGCGTTCCGGACAAACCACTTTGTTGCTGGAGTCTCCGGTTTGGTGGGGTTATGCACTTAGCCTTGTCGGTGCCGTCGTCGCTGCCGCAGTCGCTATTTATATTGCTTTCATCAGGTCTGCAGAACTGGCAGGCAGGAAAACAATTTTACCGCCTTTCCAGAGCGCGCCAAATTGACCGACTTTGCGATAGGGATTCTCTCCTTCCCCGCTGTACTCATACTTATATTTTTAAGGGTTCCAATCGGACTGACCATGTTTCTGGTCGGGCTGGTCGGGCTGGTCCAGGTCACCGGTGAAACCACAATACCGTTTGCACGGCTGAAGTCTGAGACCTTCACAACCTATTCCAGTTACTCGCTTTCTATTGTGCCGATGTTTTTACTCATGGGGCAGTTCGCCACAGTGGGAGGCATGTCCGGATCACTATTCAAGGCCGCTGAGAGCTGGCTGGGTCATCGTAAAGGTGGCGTTGCCATGGCCGCTGTGGGTGCCTGCGCAGGATTCGGGTCAATCTGTGGCTCGTCTTTGGCCACTGCAGCTACCATGAGCCGTGTCGCGTTGCCTGAGATGCGCAAGTACGGTTATGCCGGCGGGTTTTCTACCGCGACACTGGCGGCCGGAGGCACGTTGGGAATACTTATCCCTCCATCAGTGGTGTTAGTCATCTATGCCATATTGACCGAGCAGAATATTGCCAAACTTTTTCTGGCGGCCTTTATACCGGGCATACTTGCCGCTGTTGGCTACGTGATTGCTATTTCGATCTACGTTCGAATCTATCCCGCCTCTGCAGGTATCAAGGAAAGAGTACTTTACCGGGAACGCTTCATTGCACTATTGGCCGTGTGGCCGGTATTACTTGTTTTTGCATTGGTGGTGGGTGGTATCTACCTGGGATGGTTTACCCCCACTGAAGGTGCCGCTGTGGGGGCGTTTGGAACCGGCCTTATCGCCCTTTTAAATGGCGGTTTGAATCGCCACACCCTGAGCGAGAGCTTTCTGGTCACAGCGCGTTCAACGGCAATGATATTTTTTATCGTGCTCGGCGCCGGCTTCTATAACGGCTTTCTTGCACTGACCCAGGTACCGCAGGAAATGGCACTCTGGGTAGGCGCGCAAGGATTCAGCCCGATGCTGGTGCTGGTAATTATTCTTGTATTCTATTTGATACTCGGCTGTGTCATGGACAGTCTCTCCATGGTATTGCTCACTATTCCCATCTTCTGGCCTATCGTCATAGAGCTGGATTTTGGCATGGTGACAATGGCAGAGTTGCACGCCAAACGCGCAGCGGTAGCACTGCGTAATGGAGTCGACCTTGCTCCTGAGATGTTGCAAAGCATTAAGGCAAGTCTTGCTGAAGGTATTGAACTCACCCGCGAGCAAATAAGAGCAATGAAGCTGCGCGGTGTCAGTAAAGGCGCACTTGCAAGAGTGAATATCGAGCAGGTGGGAATCTGGTTCGGTATTCTGGTTCTGATCGTCGTTGAGGTCGGTCTGATTACACCTCCGGTGGGTATGAATCTTTTTATAATTAATGCCATGGATAAAACAACGCCCATCGTTGAGACCTATAAGGCGGTACTGTTTTTTGTCTTTTCTGATCTGCTCAGAGTAGTACTGTTGATTGCCTTTCCGGCTATTACGTTATTTCTAATTCCCTGGTGACAGGTAAGCTATATTGAACTTGTGTTTCTCGACATCTGAAATCGCATAAACAGGTTTTGCGTCGACAGCGCAGCAATCACCATTGCGGCCCCGACAAGCTCAACGGTCTCGAAGCGGTATCCCTGCATATAGCGAATTATGAAGGTGACAACCGGGATCAGATTGATAAACAACATAGCGTTTAGCGCTCCTATTCTTCTGGCACCGATATTCCACGTAAACATGGCTCCTAAAACACCGGCAAATGCCAGAAACAATAACTCCCATTTAACCTCAAGCCACTCACTTGCAGCCGGGTGGCTCAATAATCCTGCACTGACCAACGCCATGACCAACAGTGTATTGGCTGTTGCACCACTCATCAAAGCAAGCGTAGTCAACCTCAGGCTTGACCAGTGGCGAAATCTGGCACATGCGATGGTGTAGACCACAAAACATAATGCTCCAGCCAGCACCATAAATACCGCGGCGATCTCACTGGCGCTTAAATCAAGTGACGTATTCCATTGAGTAACGACAGTAACAACACCAAGGAACGCCACACCTATACACAACAACGATACGAGTGCCGGCTTTTCTCCACCCATCAATCGTTGAACCATTACGGTTAGCAAAGGCTGAGTAGCAACGATGGTTGCTGCAATCTCGGGGCGTGTAAACATCAGCCCGCCAAAGATTAACGACGGAGCGCCGCACATACCAATCACGCCGAGCGCTGTGATTCTCAATGTATCTCTACCGGCATTAAGTGCTGACCAGCCTTCTCGAATTACCAGTGCAATCAGCAGTATGATTGCCGGTAACGTAAAACGAAAGACCGCCGAGTGAAACGCATTGACGGCTTCAAACGTCTGTTTGGCGACGGGAAATTGAACACCCCAGATAATAACTGTGAGCAACACCAGCAGCGTGCCAGAGGTAAACTCATCAAACCGGCCTGGAACTGAACTATTGCAAGGACTATTCATGTTATGAGCAGTTGGATGAGTTGACATCACGGTGCCCATAACGGAAGGCGGATGGCAGTAAGCAGGACAGACAATCAGCAACCTGTCCCGGGCAATGTGCGCCAGACGTTTCTTGTCACCCGATACCAACATCCGGTAACCATAGTGCTGGCTGCGGGAACATTAACACAATAACAATGCCCACAACCTGCAAAGTAACAAACGATATAAAAATATACCGGGTTCTGTTACATCGTCCGCTTCCTTATGTGGAGTAGCGACAGTTCGCGCTCTATGTCACGAACTGCACACAGGTCTTCCAATAATTGTTGCTCTACTCGGTAACGACGTTGTATCGCGTCATCTGTTCGCGAGTCATCGGGTGTATTCCATCAAAAGGGGCGGCCTGCAAAGTGAAGAAGTAAAAATCTACGCCGGTATCCGATAGCATTTCCCGGAAGTATGTTAACTGGGTACCGTGGGCTGGATCGTTCCCGGGCAGTTGGTCGGCAGTGACGCCATTTTCGCAGCACCAGGAGTGCACACCCAGAATGCCACCGGGTTCAACCGTCCGGATCACGCCAGCGGTGAACAGATCCACTGCGCCCGAATTGATATCCCCGTCAGCGGGCACATGGGTGGCCAAATTCGCCGCGCGTATCAACCGACCCGTGTGTACATTTATCGCATCGTTTGATGAACCGTCTGATTCCTGCAATATGAGTCGCGTAACCCCCGGGTTGGCGGCGATCATATCGCGCATTTGCAGATAGGTGCCCGTCCCCATCCCGCCACTGATAGTTGCATCGCTTCCTGACACGGTGATAGCGCTGTTGCCACCGCTAATCAACGATTCATTAAAGACAAAGGTAACGTCGACTTCGGCATCACTGGCCGTATCTTTCAGGCGTCCGGAGTACAATATGTCGTCGCCGCTTTCCTGAACCGAAATTGTCTCGGTGCCGCTCCAGCTGCGTTCAATTGTCTCGCCATCTTCTGCAACCTCAACGACGACAATGCTGGACAACGGTTCTTCTTCGTCCAGATCAAACCCTGCAAATAAAAGATCGTCTCCATTGAAGTTCGAGATCAGGGCGTTGTCTTCTTCACCGATATAGCTCAATGGAAAAACTACACCGTCAAGGGTAAATACAACTCGATCTCGCTGTGCCTGATAATCAGCAACATAGGCATCCACATCGCCCGGTGCAATAAGGTGAAATTCTCCGGAAACCGGCAGGTCGTTTCCAGTGGAGGTATCCGCTCCGTCATCGCTTGAACTGCATGCAATCAAAGCTAACGATGCGGTGAATACCGTCGCTAATGACATATTTCTCATGATGTATTTCCGAACATATATAGTTGTACAAAAAACCGTATTAGCAAAGAAGTCGTAACACCTTCTTCTTATATGGCGGTGAAAGTAACTTTCATTGATCAACGCGTTCCAAGTGCAGATTGCCAATGTTCACACAGACTCTACGATCGAACTCCAGGTGTTGATATACCTCTGCAGAGGTATTTTCGCACCACTATGTAACAGTTTGTAACTGTACATACCACAGACGGTCACTGTGCCCAGCCAAAATCAGACGTTCGACAAACCAGACAAAGACAAAACACTTGCGTGCTGCCTGATACTCAACAATCGCGTATGTGTCCTTTTAAACTGAAGAACCAACAAGCCTGATCCGGAATTCCCTATTTAGTTATAATAAGTAATATGGATAAACTAGCTGACATGAATCTGTTTGTGCGAATCGTCAATACGGGAGGGTTGGCGGCTGCCGGCCGGGAGCTGGGCCTGTCACCGGCAAGTGTCACAGCACGCGTAAACGCGATGGAAAAACACTACAAAACTAGACTATTTAACCGAACGACGCGAAGTGTCACTGTCACCGAAGTGGGTCAGACATTTTATGAGACAAGCATCCGAATTCTCGCTGATGTTGCAGAGGCCGAAGAAACCATGGACTCCGCAGGCAAGGAGTTAGCCGGGCCTCTGCGGGTCACTGCCACATCGGATCTCGGGCAACAGTATATATCCCCGTTGCTACAAAAACTGGTGAAAAAACATCGCGCAATTGTGCCTCACCTGCACCTCACTGACGGGATCGTGAACCTTTCAGAACTCAATGTCGATATCGCCGTTCGCTATGGAGAACCACCCGATAGCACCTTGATAGCCAGACGTCTGGCAAGCAGTCGCCGAATTCTCTGTGCGTCACCTGCCTATCTAAGAAAAAACGGAACACCTAAACAACCGCAGGACCTGTCGCAGCATGATTGTCTGGCAATGGTGCGTGTAGTTGAACCATTAACGACCTGGCACTTCCAAAAAGACGAAACGGCTATGGCAGTGGCGATCAACCCTACCCGCTCAACCAATGACGGCGCACTTATCCGTCGATGGGCAGTAGATGGATTGGGGATTGCACTTAAGTCTTCAATTGACATCGCAGAGGATATAAATGCCAGGCGACTGGTGCGTGTATTGCCAAAGTACCCGGTGGGTTTCCAGCCCGGTCTGTCAGACGGACAAAACGATCTATTTGTCGTCTACCCAAGCCGGCGTTACGTGCCGGAGCGTGTGCGTTTGTTCATTGATATGCTCGAAAGACATTTTGCGAAACTGGAATCTGACAGTCACCGGAAAAATCAATAATTTCCGCAGACCGGACAAAAAACCCTGCCCCAGCTAATGGCCTGGCCAATGGTATGGGTCAATGGTCTGTCCGGTCATATCAAGTGGAGGTCAAGGGCGCTTATAAAAACCAGTGCCATATGCAGCACAGCTGCTCTCGCAGCAGACTATAATCAACCAACCGAATCTCAGTTAGTCGAGACAGCATTGCATAACCAGCCAGTCGTTAAACTGCAAGACGAGATACCGTCCTCACATTGCCGGCGTAACACGGTCACCCGTTGCTCGGTACCTCTTGACTGCTACTGGCCGCTGGTCAATTCGTCGTTTAGCGCCTGATTCAACAGTTTGAGTTTTACATCAATCCATTGCCTTAACGTTACTATCATCGTGTAGTTCCCTGCGAGTCGTCGCGGGGTAACGGCAGTCACGCGTGGAACTTTAAAATGACCGTGTATCTGCGCCGATCGAAGGTTTAACCTCAGTTACTATCCAACGATACTTTCGTTGCCTGTGGTGCTGGATACTCCGTCCGCATCGGTGACACGAATTCGAAGAATGCATTCATCAGTTCAGGCAAACGAGCATTGCCAATGCGGCGATAGACGTTGCGTCGGTGCGTGCGGACAGTGGCAATTGAAATAGCCAGATCACGCGCGATCAGCGAGGGAGTCGCACCATTGAGCAGACGTCGGAAGACCTCAAGTTCACGAGTAGTTGGCTCGACCTCAAACTGCTCGACGAGAAATCGTGTGACATCAGCGGCGTCGGCAGGCCGACTTGCCAAGGCTTCGTCTCCGGGTTCCTGTTTCTGCGTCGCATCGGAGTGCGGTGCGGCACGCCCGGCAGGTGTTGCCGCATGCTGAACAAGCACTGCAGTCAGTATCGGATGAAGTGCACGAAGCAGCCGTTCGGACGAACGATCATTCCGCTCCATCCCCATGTTATACAGTGAAATTGCGAGCAGCGTCTGCGGACCCGTTTCCACCAGTACGCACGTCTCTTGTTGATTGCGTGGCCAGTCCATCGTACGCCAGCCAATCTCTTCGTCCGGGTCGGCTACGAGATGTGGCAGCCGATCCAGGTTGATGGCCGGTGGTTCAAGAGCACGTTCGCGCAGCGTGAGGTCTTGCATATCGTGAACACCGCCCGCTAACTTACCAGCGGCGTACAGACGGAATACAGGTTCGACAACATAGTTCTCCGTCTCAAGCCAGCGCACGGCACGTTGCGCTTCAACACCACCGAGATCGTGCGATAGAACGGACAATTCTTTCCCTTTGCGGTATCGGGCGAGTAGAAAATGGTCATAGTGAAATAGTGATTGCAACACACCTTGCAGTGTACGGCCGAACCATGGACTGCCGATTGCGCTGACAAGTGCGGCTATTTCGTCGTAACGATGGCGTTCAGGCATAGTGTGGTTCTCCTGTGTTTTATGATTTAAGCGCCCGATTGTCTACGCAGTGACCCGGTCAGTACAGTACTCGCTTTTGCGTCGTGCGCTTTGTGGCCGATGCCATAGTGCACGGCTGTTTCTTAAAATTGTTCTGTAGACCAGAGTAAATCCTTGTCGAATTGCTTCACTGCGAATCTGATGTGCATTGTCTCTCGCAGCTGCCATCAACCCGACATCGATCGTGGTGGCCTCACGGGATTTAATTGTGCTGTTCAACCGCTGTTCGTGTGTCATGGCTGGTCCCCTTCATGTGTTGTGCAAAATGTCTGAGGGGAAGTATCGACCTTTCCGATTAATTGATAAACTACCAATATATTGTTTCAATATAAAATAATATTTGATAATATATCTGAATGAAATCAGCCAGTGATCAGCTCGTGTTTGTCTCTACCGTCGATGAAGGCAGTCTTACGGCAGCAGCTGAACGTTTGGGATTATCGCTGGCAGTTTGCAGCAAGCGACTGGTTAATCTGGAAAAGCGTTTGGGTGTGAGATTGCTTAACCGGACAACTCGTCGGCAGCACCTTACTGACGAAGGGCGCATTTACTATGAACACTGCCTGCGTATTCAGGAAGACATCGATCACATGGAAGCAAGCCTTGCCGGTATGCGCAATGAGGTGCAAGGCACATTACGTGTGACCACATCGGCCTCATTCGGTCGGAAACACATATCCCCGTACATCGGTGAATTCATCAGGCAGCACCCGGGTGTGAAGCTGCAGCTGATGATGTCTGATACTAACGCCGATCTGGTTGCCGATGGTATCGATGTCGCCATTCGCATCGGAGCGCTGCAGGACTCAACACTGATTGCAACAAAGCTTGCACCGAATCGCCGCGTGTTGTGTGCGTCGCCGGACTATCTTGAGACCGCAGGGTCACCGAAGCAGTTGGAAGACCTTGTCGATCACCAATGTATAATCCTTTCAGCACAGGGTGCCTCCCGGGATGTGTGGTTATTCGAAACAGAGCAAGGCATCACACGCGTACCGGTCAGTGGATCAGTCACATCCAATAGCGGAGAAGTGGTCAGAGATGCCGCGATCAGTGGCGTTGGTATCGCCATAAAATCGCTGTGGGATATTAGCGACGAGCTGCAGGATGGTCGATTAGTATCGGTGCTGGACCATCATGCACTCACCCCGGTTGATATTTTCGCGGTGTATCACAATCGGCGTTTTGTATCACCCAAAGTCAAAGCATGGGTAGCTTTCTTCAAGGACAAGTTTGGACCATCGCCTTATTGGGAATATCCCGATTGATAATACAGCCAGTCATGGGTTTGTTCTGCCATTACGGTTGACTTCGATACTGACAATCACCCGATCACCGTCAGCGACGCTGGTAAGATAGTGTACAAACCGGTGACGGGCGACAAGTCCGGTTAGTCGCCCGTCACCAGCGTACGTTTATAGCAGTTTCACTTCATCATCATACCGTGGCAGCTTCAGGCAAGCAGGTATTTGAGCTATGGTGTTTTTCCTGCCAGATGATGAAGGCCAGGCCAATGGCCGGGATGACGATTGCAGCAAACGGAATGGCCGCCGCACCCAGTGATGAGTCAACCACCACGCCACCGATGATACCGCCGACCGCATTGGCCACATTAAAGGCAGAGATATTGGCAGTTGCCGCAAGCTCGGGGGCGTTCCCGCCATGCCGCATGACACGCATTTGCATCGGTGGGACATTGGCAAACGACACCACTCCGAAAATAAATGCCGCGATCACAAACGGCCACGGATAGGACGCCAGAAAACCCACAGCAAGCAAAGCGATGATCATAGCCGCAGGCCATATTACCAACGCACGACTTAAATCCGCATCAGCAGATTTACCGCCAATACTGTTACCCAACACCAATCCCAGCCCGACAACCACCAGTATCCAGGTCAATGCGGATCGATCAAAGCCTGCAACTTGTTCGGTCACCGGTGCGATATAGCCATAGAAGGTCATAAAACCCACCCAACCAAGCATTGTGATCATCAGGCTCGCTAACAGTTGCTTATTTCTAAACGCTCCAATTTGTGAAGAGAAACTGCGCACGGCTTCTTTTTCCTGCTGCGGAATTACAGCGGTAATCGCAATCGTCGCCACAATACCTAATACTGCGACGGCAAAAAAAGTACTGCTCCAGCCAAACTGGTTACCAATCCAGCTACCTGCCGGTACACCAAGAACATTAGCCAGGGTTAAGCCTGCAAACATCTGCCCTACTGCTCGCCCTTCCATTTCTTTAGCAACAAGGCGCGTCGCCACCACAGCACCGATACCGTAGAACGGGCCTTGCGTCAGACCTGCCATGATGCGACTGATCAACAGCACCGTGTAGTTGCCCGACATCGCCGTAATCAAATTGGCGGCGATAAACAACACCATCAGCCCAATCAAAACCTTGCGCTTGTCATAGCGTGAAAGCCATAACGTTAGTATCGGACCACCGATCACAATGGCCATGGCATAGGCTGTTATCAGGTGCCCTGCCTGACCTTCGGTGATGGATAAAGATTCGGCTACCTGCGTCAGGATACCTGCGATGACAAATTCTGCCGTGCCAATGGCAAATGCTGAAAGTGTCAGAATCCACACTTGAATTGGCATGCGTGAAGATGAAGTCATGAGAGTCGCTCCTTTTGTTTTAAGTCAGTTGATTAAAGAGCCACCATCAATGTCTATGATGGAACCAGTTACATAGGGGTTATCGATGACAAAGAGATAGCCACTGGCAAGATCTCCTGCAGTGCCCACTCTTCTGGCAGGCAAACTTGCTGTCGCGTTTGCTAACATCGTTTTACGCGCCTTATCTGCCATGCCACTGTAGGCTTCAGTGTCCGTCAGACCCGGACTGATGACATTGACTCTGATCGGCGCCCACTCTTTCGCCATGAGTTTTGCTGTTGCTTCAAGGCCCGCATTCATAGCTGTTTTGACGAATGTGCCGGGCACCGTTCGGCGGGCCAGAAATCCACTTGTCAAAGTGATAGAGCCACCGGGGCCAATCTTTGATGATGCATGTTTCGCAACCACCACAGAGCCCCAATACTTGGTCTCAAACGCCTCTTTGGCAGCGTCAATCGTGACATCCGCAATCAACCCCCCGGGTGCTGCAGAACCTGCTGTCATAACAACGTGATCAATCGGACCTATGGCATCGAAGTATTGGATAACGGATGCTTCATCGGTGATATCCAGTCCTGTTGATCGACTGGCCACATGGACGGTACCGGGTCTTTCCTCAAGTGCGCCTGCCACCGCCTTACCAATCCCGGATGTGCCACCAATGACGACACTGACTGTATCTTTAGTAAATTTCATTGTTGTTGCTCATCAATAGTTTGTTCATTAAAAACCGCTTCCAGCAAGTTGCCACCGGGAGTGCGAAAGAAAATTCGACGTTCATGAATTTCTTCTATATCCATCAGCGAATACGGAACATCCATTGCTTCCAGCCTGCCCTTAAATCCGGCGTAGTCATCAAGGCGGATGCCGACGTGATCAATAGCCTCTGTCGTGGGCGCCTGCCCGATGTCAAAAGATGGAATGAGATGAATGAAGGGTTGATCGCCGGCATACAACCAATGGCCGGCAATGCGTCGTTGAATTTCCACAGGGCGTGGACGGTCTTCCAGATCAAGCAGCCTTATCAGGAATTCCCGTGTTGTATCCAGATCCCGGGTGCGAAGAGTGACGTGATCGAGGTGCATAAGCCGAACTCCTTTGAGTGAATGCAATCGTGACATTTGAATAGTCCCGTCTGCGATGTGGTTAATCTACGGCATTAGGCGGGCACTAATAATGGGTTTGGCGGTGAAATTAATATTCAGAAATACTGAACAATAGGGTGATATAACCCGATCTGGAGATTGGTCTATACGCAAGGTAGACGCTAGACAGCGCCTGGCGATTCAATGGATCAGTTTGGTTACAGGTGATGCTGATTTCCGGCCGTGGTGAGAGGCTTGTACCCGTCAGTTGCATAAGCGAGAGCCAGGCATATTACCTGGGACAATACTTTATGTTTGACAAGTAAGGTCTAATGGTCACCCCTGATCTTTGCATGTATATCAAATCGGCTGTACTCTCCGTGTGAATTCTACAACACAACGACGGTTATCCCGTGGCACACGATTCCCCGGGCAGTTTTGCAGCACAGCCCTACCGCAGGTTTGGTCACAAAGAACGCGTTGTGAAGCACAGGTGCGCCTGCTTTCTTCACCATCGGGATAAAATCGGCGCAGCCGTCACCAGGATTTTGGCAGTCAGCATCATTCAAAACCAGATATCCCAATGCTAAAAGATAACCACAATCTCCTCACAGCTATCCGCGCACGCTTTGCCCATGTAGACAGCTGTCCCTTTCAAGGACCACGTATCTATTTTGAGAATGGAGGTGGTGCACTGTCATTAAAATCAGTGGTCGCTACTTCAGCAAAATACGCTGCCATTCCAGACAATCACGGGCGGGACAACCCTGCGACAGAGGCACTGACTAGAACAATAGCAAAAGCTAAAACGGATTTAGCGGTATTAATGAATACCACTTCAGGTCAGTTTATTGTTGGCGAAACAGGGACTGAGCTATTGTTCCGTATGATCCGCGTCGCCTGCCTGAATGCACCAAAAGGCGCGAAAGTCATTGGCAGCTCCATTGAACATCCCGCCAGCAGAAGTGCCGCACTACATTGGGCTGAGTATACCGGGATGAAGTACGTGAATGTGCAACACGACGATGCCACCGGTATGGTTACCGCCGACGATTACGCCGCACTAATGACACCAGACGTAGCACTGGCGACAATCCTGCACGCCTCCCCTGTCACTGGTATAGGCATGGATGTCGTGGCGATTTCTAAAGCGATACGTTCGGTAGCACCGGACTGCCTGATCATTGTCGATGGTATTCAGCACGCCGCACATGGCCAGCTGAGACTGGACGACTACAACGTAGATGGCTATGCGATTTCGCCCTATAAGGTATTTTCACGTCACGGATACGGTATCGCATGGCTCTCGGACAGGATGACTGCATTACCGCATGAGGCGCTTATCGGTGGACCGGCTGGGAATTGGGAGTTAGGTACGCGCGACACGGGCGCGTACGCAGCAATATCGGATGTTGTCAGCTATTTCGACTGGCTCGGTGGTGAAGTATCGGGCGAGATGGAACCTGGCAAGCGAATCGAAGCTGCGGGTAAAGCGATTCACAGCCTGGAAACTAAGCTGACAAACACATTGATAAACGGGACTGACAATCTTCCGGGGCTTCGAGATATAGAGAAGGTAACTATTCTGGCCGGGGCGGATAATCCAGCGCGCGAAGGAACTGTGTCATTCTGTGTCGAAGGGCTGCCCTCTCCTGAAATCGTAAAAATTCTGAATAACCATGGAATTCGGACCCACACTCGCAAAGCAGATCATTACAGCGGTAACATTCTTAATCCGCTCCATTTTCCAGACTGCATCCGTATCTCCATGTGTCACTACAACACCACACACGAAGTTGCTCTCGCTTTGGGCGTATTAAACGACAGCATCTCCTGAAGCGTTGGCCGGAGGTCGCGCCCACGCGTAAAACCCCGTATAACTAATTAACGAGCCGTTGCTTTACATCGCTGTAAATGATTTGCAAAATACCCTGAAGGCTCGAATAACCTTTTTATCAATGGCCTTGCTCTCAAAGATATAGGCATGGCATTCACCACCGAGGAATATCATAATGATCAGAACTATCAAAACAGCCGCCGTCAGTGCGGTATTGGCTCTGGGCCTGGCAGGAACTGCTACAGCTCAGGACTTAAAATTTTTTACCATCGGTACCGGCGGTACAGCCTACACGTACTATCCAGTTGGCGGCGTCATCGCAAACGCGATTTCCAAGCCACCCGGTTCTCGTGAGTGTGGCGAAGGTGGCTCATGCGGCGTTGACGGGCTTATCGCGTCGGCTGTTTCATCACGTGGTTCAGTTGATAACGTCAATGCAATCGCCTCAGGATTGCGCAACTCAGGATTCGCACAGTCGGATGTCGCGTACTGGGCTTATACGGGTACCGGCACTATGGAAGGCCAGGAACCAGCCAAAGACTTGCGTACCATCGCCGCTTTGTTCGAAGAACACATCCACCTGGTCGCTTTGGCCGACAGCGGGCTTAACTCCGTTGCAGATTTAGCCGGTAAGCGTGTGTCTCTGGATGAGCCGGGTTCTGGCGTGTATGTCGACGCGCTGCTGGTTCTGGAAGCTAACGGCATGTCCGTAGACGATATCACCGCTGAATCTCTTAAAGGCAACGCGGCATCGGAAGCGCTGCGCAATGGAAAGATCGATGCCTTCTTTGTGGTAACAGGTTACCCGACTGGTGCTTTGGTTGAACTTGCCTCAGCTGCAAAAATCAAACTGATTCCGATCGATGGTGACGGTGCAAATGCCCTTATAGACAAGTATGGCTTTTTCTCTGCTTCGGAAATACCTGATGGCACGTACGAAGGTGTCGCTGGCGTGAATACGGTAACCGTTGGCGCACAGTGGTTTACTTCTGTTAAAGAAGACGAAGAGCTCATCTACAACATAACCAAAGCGTTGTGGAATGACGAATCTCGGAAATTGCTTGATGTAGGCCACGCCAAGGGCAAAACAATCACGCGAGAAACAGCATTGGCAGGCGTCGGTGTTCCTTTCCACCCGGGTGCCGAGCGTTTCTACAAAGAAGCTGGATTGCTCAAGTAAGTTTTATAGCGTGTAGATGTTGGCCCCGGGCATTTTAGATGTCCGGGGCTTTTTTTGTTTCACTTTGGGAATCCTGCGATGAGCGCTAACACTACGCCCGAGCTCACCCCTGAGCAGTTAGCCGAGATTGAACGCAAATTCGACCCGGAAACGGCTTTCAGGCCAACTGGCAAGACACTCGGCTTATTTATAGCGACCGTCCTAGTCGCCATGTCGGTCTATCACTTTTATGCTTCCGGCTTTGGATTGATCCGAGAGATTCTACATCGCGGCATCCATATCTCTTTTGTTCTTGGCCTGGTTTTCCTGCTCTTCGGTATCCGTAGAACTGACTCCAAACTGCCACCGGCTGCGTGGTATCGCTTTGAAGGCGTTCCGCTGACAGATATTCTGTTTGCTGTTCTCGCAGTGTGTGCTGCCATGTATCTTCCACTGCTTGCGCCTGAGGCATTGGCACAGAAGGTTGGTAACCCTGCCGGTATAGATATATTCATGGGGTCTGCGCTTTTGCTGCTAACGTTGGAAGCAACGCGCAGAAGCGTTGGCCCGACTCTGCCTGTCATTGCAATATTCTTCATCGCGTTTGCCTACTTTGGCCCTGTTATGCCAGGTGCGCTTAAACATGGCGGATCGTCATGGCTTGGTATCATCAATCATCTATATATGACCAATCAGGGTATCTACGGCATCGCCATTGGTGTGATGGCGCAGTACGTGTTTCTATTTATTTTATTCGGTGTGTTGGCGACGCGCATCGGGCTTGGACAGCTCTTTATTGACTTCGCGATGGTCATCGCCGGTCGTTACTCCGGCGGGCCCGCAAAGGTTGCTATTTTCTCTTCTGCATTCATGGGTACCATCTCAGGCTCATCGATTGCGAATACGGTGACCACCGGCGCCTTGACCATCCCTGCGATGAAGAGGGTTGGCTATCCGCCACACTTTGCCGGTGCCGTTGAGGCCACTGCTTCTACGGGCGGTCAAATCACACCACCGATCATGGGAGCTGCGGCTTTTATTATGGTGGAATATTTAGAAATTCCGCTCAGGGATGTTCTTGCGGCAGCGCTGTTTCCCGCACTATTACACTACTTCGGTATTTTTATTATGGTTCATCTTGAAGCTAAGAAACTCGGGCTTCGTGGATTGCGTGCTGATGAGCTTCCAAAAATGGGTGTTGTGCTCAAAGATCATTGGTTAAGCCTGATACCGCTTGTAATTTTGGTATACCTGATCTTATCCGGCAAGACCCCGGACTTTGCAGCGGTCTATGGAATTATTGCCTGTGTTGTCGTGGGCTTCTTAAATCCAACCCACCGCCTGACCTTAAAAGACCTCTGGGCCAGTCTGGCTGCAGGCGCTAAGAACACACTCGCCGTAGGTGCTGCCGCCGCCACTGTCGGTGTGGTCGTTGGCGTGGTTACGCTTACCGGTGTCGGTTTCCGGCTGGGCTATGTCGTTATTCAAACCGCCACAGACATCGGCTTGGTGCTCAGCTCATTGCCTGTTCTCAGCTACTTTGCAGTAACGCAATGGGCTCTGTTTACGTCCCTCATAATGGTTGCGATCTCCTGCATCATCATGGGTGCCGGCATACCCACAACAGCAACCTACATTATCCTTGTTGCAGTGGCGGCTCCAGCGCTTGCTCAACTCCAGGTTGAACCACTCGTGGCTCATTTCTTTGTGTTCTACTACGGGGTGCTTGCCGACATCACGCCACCAGTGGCACTCGCCGCTTACGCTGCAGCAGGAATCGCAGGGTCCAACCCGTTTAAAACGGGTAACACAGCCTTTCGTTTAGGCATCGCCAAAGCACTTGTGCCATTTGTATTTGTCTATTCACCGGCACTGTTGTTAGTTGCCGATGGCTTTACCTGGTGGGCCTTTACAATCACCTTACTGGGCGCCATGCTGGGCATAGCTTCCCTTGGTGTTGCTTTCTCCGGATACCTTTTCTCATCGCTCCGGACATGGGAGAGATGGTGGGTAGCGCTGGTATCCTTCCTCTTTATTGCACCGGGTTTGACCACGATGGGAATAGGCATTGTGTTAATGCTGCCAATTCTGGTGCTTCAGTTGAGACGCAGGAGTCTGGCTGCCCGGTCAGCTTAAGACAGATCTCATGTAGCTTAATAGCTGCCCGTCGCCTGCTCTGCTTCGTCTACAGAGACTTCGTTTTCCAGGTGATGCTGGTTGCCTGTCAGTGGTGAATGGTTTGTCGCTTGCACTGAACTAAAACTCGTCGGCGCATCGTTCATCGGCCACAGTGGGGCAGAATCGTTAAGCGGTATTTTGCTGCCGTCAAACCCCTCACCCTTACAATAACCGTTAGCCGAGCTGACATAATAATTAAGCGGCATTGACGGCAATGACATTGCCGCTACCTGCGCAGAAGCCTCAGCGGAGATTGTGTGTCCCCATACGTCGAAATAAGCCCGGTAATCGAATCCGGTGGCGTGCGAAACGGCGATCAGTAACCAGTCTTCAGTGCTCATGTATCTGGCCGCGGTGCGCTCGTACAGTGACATGCCCAGGCCATCCTTTTTTGCAGCCCATTTGTCATCATCTTTGACCGCACTTTGGTATTCGCGCTCAATAATATGCAACCGCGCCAGCAGGTGCCATCCATTCTCAAGCGCACCGTTGTCCTGGGCAGCCATCATCATCTGCATATTCTGCAACGCCCCTTCACTCCATGCGATATTGTCATCCCATAGATTTGCCTTGATATAGGCTTTCGGGTCTGCCGCCGCGAAACTGTCTTTCAGTACATTATAAACAGACCCGAACGGCAGGCTTTGGCAACCGGGTTCTGCACCGGTCGTGGTGTAGTACTGGCTTTTCGTATAATACGAATAGTAGTTGGTGCTGGTATGAGTCGGCCAGCCTGTCATGCGAAATCGCGCTTTTTCAAGACCGTGGCCCATTTCATGGATATCACCATGGCCGATCGGGCTAAAGCTCCAAAAGGCGTCGTACGGATTGCCGGAGCAGCCGCTGCCACAGGTCGCCTGATCAGCATTCATATGCTTTACAATATCAAGGTTATGGATGGTCAGACCGTTGTTCGCTGCGAACTCATGTATTTCAGGTACCTGTTCGATGCCCGGGCCTTGAAAGCCGGCCAGCACGTGGGGAAAGTTGTGTACATAACGCATGATCGCATCGACCAGTGCCTGAGTATTGCCAGTATCATCGAGCAATGCCGGGTCATTCACCGAGTTGCGCATTTTTTCGGACTTCGAATGCACTTCGAAGCTCGGGGCGGCAACTTCGGCCCAGTCAAATTCATCTGCAGCAAGCTTTGCAGTGAAGCTCTCATTATCCGCAGTGCTGCGCCAATAGGCGTGCTCACCAATATTGGAAATTACCACTTCAACCGGCAAGTCATTGGTGTTGTAGCCTAACTGGATGGGGCCGCCAATGGCAGATACAAAGCTGAACGTCTCTCCCTGTGCGATTGGCATCGATGCACCTCTGGGAGTTCGGGGCCTGTTATAACCATACTCACTATAAATCTTTGTCGCACCGTCTCTCAGCGTGTTGACGAATACTGTGACGTCTACATCGCTGTTGTCATTACGCGTGATTGTCACAGGGACACCCGGCAATGCGTAAGCACCGGTGGATAAAAAATGCTTCCTCGAAGTATGGTTGACCGTGCGTGTGGCTGGCGTTATGTGGCTGAAATCGGTCCTGCTGAAATTTCCCAGATTTGTCCACGGCCCCGCCCTGTCACGATATTGATACTGCGAGTAATCAGCATACCAGGCGCGAAAAAATTCCAGTGTCGGTGTGTTGCCGATATCCATCGGAAACACTACATCCCGACGATAGTAATCACCTAACAATGCCAGCAGCTTGTAGAGTCGCTTTGATTCCGGTTCGTTAAAGATATTGAGTTTGTTCGAATCAAACCCGCGCAGTGTGGTACGAACGAAATCTGCCCCGTTCAAAAACTGGGTGCTCACCGAGTCACCTGCCTGGCACCAGTCGTCGCTCCCGTCACAGGGTGCCCAGTCGACCGGAAAATTCTGATCGAGAAAATTTTGCATCATGACCTGCAGCGGCACCATTGACACGGGGAGTTGATTCATATGATCACTCTGGTCCGCATCGGTTACGCTAAAACGCGACCAATAGTTGTCTCTTTGGTAGGAGGTATTGAATAGCGGTAAAAGCTTCTCGCCCAGCGGTTTCAGATTGCCGTCATGGTGCAGGTACAAAACGCCAACGCCCTGTTCCATAGCCATTGCTACCGAGTCTGCAACGGCCTGCTCATTACCTGCTACATCAGTGTGCTGGGAGACTATCAACAGATCAGTTGATGCAGTGATGCAAGTACCGAGCGCACTGTCATCACAGGTTTTCGCTTCATTGTAGCCGGCCGTTGCAGGGAACCGTTCGTCCAGCCATTCACGAACCGCCTGTTCGTCAGGGAAGTAGTAGCTATCATCGACGTTGGCAATAACCACATTAAATGACTGTGATTTAAGATCAGTTCGATCGCTCAGCCATGCAAGGCTGTTCTCGAGCAGCTGATGCATCTGTTCGTTGACACTGCCGCTGTTACGTCTGTGGTTGCGCATCGGATTGCCACCCATGGCAATATAGCGGGCACCGGATTCCCCCAGCACGGCCAGAGTTTCTCCATTCGACGATAGGCTGTTGGTTGTCAACAGTGTCTGGTTGTCACCGAAGGAGCCGCCAAGAATCGCAGCATCGTGGGTGGGATCCCAGGTGACACTGGTCAGGCTGCTGCCATCTGCTTTTGGTAGACCACCGGGGTCGAGATTATATATCTGTATCAACGCATCGTTGTGAAGTGTTCTTGCATGTTCGATGGTCGCCAGAATCTCTTCTTCGATCAGATTGACCTGACTGACGACATACGCATCTCCGGTGACGATAGCGAGTTCGACTTCGTCCTCCACCGTCGTGGTGACTGTAATTGCCGTGTTGCTTGTGTGGGTACCATCAGTGATCGACACCGTAAAGGAATAAACATTATCCGGTAGAAGTGCACCGCTGACGGTAACGCTGCCATTCTGGTCAATGCTGAAAGGTACGTCTTCTATGATCGACCAGGCCAGAGAATCATTCTGTGCATCACTGGCATCGATGGTGGCCACAACGCTGCCCTGTGTTGCTGCCTGACCCAACAAATAATGCGGGTCGTGCAACCCGAAAGACGGTTTAACGGTCTGCGTTGTTGCCGCCCCGACAAACAGCTGGTCAGCCGGTACAGCGCTATGAGTCGATTGCCCGGCCAATCGCCAGCCAACCGAAACGTGCCCGCCCTTGTTGTGATCTATTTGCAAGGCCCGAACGAAGTAGGCCTTGCCGGCTTCAAGACGTACCGGCATTATTTCAGTCGAATTCAACCAGCTCTGATAGCCGGTAGAACCCGACCTCGAGGCCACTCTAACGGCCTTTGAACTATCGGTTGATGGCGAGATTTCAAACGCCGCTGAATTATTACCTGCCACGGCGAAATAATATTCTCCCGACACCTCAGGTCGAAGATACGCCGTCAGTCTTGAACCGAGGTTATTCCTGACAACATCTACAGGTAGGTCCAGAGCCTCAATCACCTCGCTCTGGTCGGGTGCAAGCAAGTAGTCCGGGCTGTCGGTTAACTCAGTAAGCAAAGAGCCGGATATGTCATACCAACGCTCCAGTTGGACGCCGGGCTGGTTCAGCAAACTCACCATTACCGTGGATTCGGACTCATTGACTGAATCGCTGGCGGTTACTGTAAACCCGAACTGCTGAACGGCATTATGGTCGATAGCTCCACTGACTGTGATGTTGCCGTGACTGTCGATTTCAAAGGGCATATTGTCGCCGGTCAGTGCGTAGTTGACCGGATCGCCCTGCAGGTCCTGTGCGGCAATTTGTCCTACCCGGTCACCAATCGAAGCAGGCGCTGGCAGCCACAGGTGTTGCTGTGAGGACACTAACGGGGCATCGGGTGCGCGACCATAGACTTTCACATCAGCCATATGCAGGCAGTTCGCGTCTGCTGCCTTGACTGCCACATGAGAGCCTTTCAATGGCGGATCGTACTCGAATACCTGTGGGGCGGCAGTACCGATCAACGTTGCACGCACCGGCTCGGTACCCGTCAGATCGTCATAGTCGCTACCGCTGACGATAACCGTGGCACCATTGATGCGGCTCGACCAGCTTGCTCTTGAGGTTATTTCAATTCGATGGATATCGATTTCTGCCGGCATGGCAACCTGCCACCAGTTCACATCGGCAGTGCAAGCTGTGTGATTTGTTGTACTGGTATCACCGTCTATCGCATGCTGAGCCACTGAACTGCCGTAACGACTGCCCTCGGTTGCTGTGCCATAAGCTTGCGCCAGGTCCTGGACATCCTGCACACGAATAAAGAAACGCTTCTCATCCGTGGTCAGGCCATCGCTGACACTCAGTACAATGCCCTCATGCAGTGCCGCGGCCTCTGGCGTACCGCTTATGACACCGGTTGTGGTATTCAGAGATGCCCAGTCAGGCAGATTCTGAGCTGCGTAGGTCAGCGTGGTGTCTGGATCATTATCAATGGTATCAGGTGTAAATGAGTAGCTTTCACCCGGTTGTATCCATTTAGCCGGCGTGCCAGACATAACCGGAGCCGTATTTGTGTAGGTAACTTCAATAGAGAATGGCGCGAGTTGCGCAGTATCAATGCCATCGGAAACACTGATAACAATACCACTGTAGACGCCTGTATGTTCGTTAGTCGGTGTTCCGGACAGTATACCGGCTGAGGTGTCAAAATCAGCCCAGGCCGGGGTATTGCTGATGCTGAAAACCAGTTGGCTGGACTCGACATCCGCAGCGTCCGGTGTGAAAGCGTATTCGCTGCCGCCTGCAATTGCAGACAGTGGTGTACCTGAAATAACCGGTGCGGTATTGGTCAATGTTACATCGACAGAGAAGGGGCCGATCGAGTCAGACAGTCGGCCGTCGCTGACCGTGATAACGATGCCATCATAGACGCCGGCGTCTGCCTTGGCCGGCACGCCGCTTAGCTCGCCGGTCAATGTGTCAAACAGGGCCCAGGAAGGCAATGCCTGCACGCTGAATACCAGCGCATCACCATCCGTGTTAACCACAGTCGGCGTAAATCGGTATTCCGCTCCGCTGCTGATCGCAGTGTGTGGCTGACCTGTGATAACCGGTGCTGCATTCGTCTGTATCACCTGGATCGAAAACGTATCCAGCGCGGCAGTGGCGCGACCATCCGTTACCGATATAACGACGTTCCCGGCTATGCCAATATCCGAGGCCGAGGGTGAGCCCGCCAGCGTGCCGCTTGAGGTGTCGAACGTGGCCCAGTCAGGCTTGCCCGAAACGTGAAAAACAAGATTGTCGCCATCGGCATCAACAGCCGTTGGTGTGAAGAGAAAATTCTCACCGGTCGTGACGCTGCCTTGAGGCGTGCCCTCTATAAGCGGAGCCCGGTTTGTTGTTGCAACCGGAGTTTCGTTAGAGCCACTTGTACCGGAGCCGTTGGCACCGGCCGCGCCTGTAGCGGGAACATTGCCTGCTGGCGTATTGCCTAACGTGTCTGATGTATCACAGGCTGACAAAGCCAGCGTCAAACCAAGGATGACCCATAAGGAACGATGTCGCATCGGAGTATCTCTAAACAAAGGCGTAATGTCAGATCAACTGGATGTGAATCTTTGATGATTTCACGTAAACAACGTACATCCGACTTGAACTTATGCTTACACGTGTAAAATTCTGCGCAGATTCAAATTCGGTCTGCAGTTGCACCAGGACTCGTGATCGGCACGTTTTTGATTTTGTTTAGATTTTATCCGACAATTTGCCAACACATCGACCATACTTGCTGGCGTCCAATCAACTGACGACTGCTACTGCTACTGCCATCGAATTCCAATTTGATGTTCAAGGCCCGGGGCTTAATTGTCGGTACCCACATCCAAACCGATCATTCGCATTAGTGCCAGAGCATTGCTCTTTTTTATAATACCGGGCCGGATTTTGTAATCAAAGTCTATCTCCCCATCAACAAACTGATCTGCAAAATGAATATTGAGTGCACTATCTCCCAACGAATCCACGATGCGGGTAAGTGCAAGATCGTGAGTGGTGACCAGACCGATGGTGTTGTACTCCATAAGTTGATGAATTATTCCCCTCGCACCAACCAGTCGGTCATGAGAATTAGTCCCCTGGAGAATTTCATCCAGTAAAAAAAGTAACGGGGGCCCGGCTTTGGCTAGATCTACGACGCATTTAATTCTGGAAATAACGGCATAAAATAACGATGAACCATCCTTCAGTGAATCACTGGCTCGCATGGCGCATCCGATATTAAAACTTGACAACTCCAGTTGCTGCGCCTGAACCGGCGCGCCAGCCGAAGCCATTACCGCTGCTATGCCGATCGATCGAAGCAATGTACTTTTACCAGACATGTTAGAACCGCTAACCATTATCAGCCGCTTATCACCATTCAGGCTGATATCGTTGGCCACGCGTTCTTTCGCAGCAATCAGGGGATGCGATAGAGATAACGCATTAAATACCGGTCGCCGGGTCCCGGATACCATAGCCGGGTAGGTATTTTCCGGATGCTCGAACCCATAGGTAGCAAGTGAGGCCAGTGCCTCGACCTGCCCTGCTGACTCCAGCCAATGCTCAATATGTTGTCCGACATGTTTGCGCCAATGCTCAAGCTTGAAGGCGAGATGGATCGGCAGTCCGAACAGCAGAGCAAATGGCATCACGAATGTATTTCTGAAACACTGATTAAGTCTCTCCAACAGACTATATAACTTGTGCATCTGAACGGACGGCATAGATTCATCAACCCGCAGAGGATCAGTTAACTGTTTTAACAAAGTCGACTGGAAAGGGTGTTGTTCTATTATTGCCAGTAATTGCTTCAGATCAGCAAGTGTCGAGCTAATATGTTGCGCCTGTTTAGCCATTTGTTTTATGGAACGATAACAAGAAACGTACAGGGGTATTTCCAACAGGATGACTAGTGCCAGAGGCCAAAGCCCATAACCAAGCGCCCAAATCACCAAAGACAGAAGCGCGAGTACCCCGAGGATAGTAGCAACGACACGTTGCCACGGTTTTAAGGGGTAATCTTCGACAACCCAGTTCCGGACATCGTCTTTGCCCAATTGTTTATCTGATACAGCGTCAAGCAACGCTAACGCTTCACGAAACTCCAGCCGGTTGCTTAACTCACGAACGGCATCTTGTCTCAGGGAAACTGTCCGGACATCCGCGTTCTGACTTAGCCATTGCGCCAATGTTTCTTCACCGAGGCGGGTTCGTGTACAACTGAGATATTCAAACAGTGAACCTGCGCCAAACACATCCAGATCCGACGTGTACGGATGGCTGGAATCTATATACCCAGCCCCGGCATTCCCATGCCCTTCCCAGTCACCGTCAATATGATTCACTCTGTGCGTGTAGTAACGCTGTGCCTGTTGAATCCTTCCCATACGTTTATGTACGCGCGAATGCTGCCAAACCAGCATTGCAAACAGAAGCACCGGTATCAACAACCACTCAACCGCCATGCTCATCTGTATCACAGAAAACCAGAAGATCGCTGCAGCAATCAGAAATACCACCGCACGGGCGGTAGAGAGCCGATCCGATGCCGATTGCGTATCAGTAAACTCAGCCTGAAACTGCGCGACTTTCGCCTGGTATATTTTAATTGGATCGGCCGTACTGCTTTCTATCTTGTCTACTTCCATAGTCGAAATCACAGGTTGTCATAGTTGCGGCTTGCAGTGTGCCATTAAGCCTGGACTGGAACAACGCCGGCGTTAAACTATGCGTCAAACAATACACTGGTTTATCTGACAAAGCAGTATCCGGATTCCGGCTTTACAACATTAGTATCGGCCGATTTTGCACCCCTCAATTCACCAGTAGCTTTATTCCGACAATCGGGATTAACAGCACAGTTAATACATATACGAGCCTGAGTACTCTGACGTACACGGCTTTTCTCAGCAGTGCCTCTGCCGCCTGCAACTGTCTTATCTCGGTATGATTATCCGGTAGGTCTTTTAACGGCGGCCCTGTCATATCCAGACAACGCAGCAATACCATTGCGGAAAATATATAGGCGATAAATTCAAGTGTCAGAACTACCTGTAGAAAGATATTGTCTACTTCAGAGGCCAGGAACCCTAAAACGACAAACATCACTGAGATATGTGTTAACAATCCGCTGCTTTTTGCATCAATTGATCGAAGGTCCTGCCAGATATGATCAACACGTTGTGCACTTTCAAGTTTGTCGTAATACGCCACGGGATCACGATCAGACGGATTCAGCCATGTTTTCAGAATCGGGTCCAGTGATTTGAATACTCCATCTATAAGCACAGATAATCTCCAGTGGAATGAACTATTTATTGAATGTCAAAAAATACAGAGGAACAGACTGGACTCACAGCGGTTCCTGAACTGACGAACACGTTTTCTGCTGCCGGCTGTTAGCGTTGGCAATGTACCGGTACTTGCTTTTTGTGGCTGTTTCCGATTAACCACCAGAGCTTTGCTCTATTGGCGATAACGTGCAGGTTTATCTCACAGTTTCGCACAGCGATCAAACCGGTATTAC
>CAKZVB010000328.1 GCA_937922015.1 uncultured Granulosicoccaceae bacterium | reverse complement strand
TAAGTGAGGGCCAAATTCCATTCAGGTTCTTACAGGTTGGTTGGTCGGTTCAGAAATGCGGCAGGTTAGGCGCGGGTTCCTGTATCTGATACGGCTTTATGAATGCAAAACAGGGTGTAGCGTAGCCACACCCTTTTTTGTGAATTGCACAGATAAGTTATTTAAGTGGTTTTAAAAAGACTGCTTGGTGTAGTCTGTTTCGTCTTCGTAAAGCGTGTCTGCGATTGATGTGGTGTGCGCCAGAGCCAGCTTGCCGTCAGTCACTTTTGAAATGTACTGATGACCGAATGCCTGGTGTGTTTTGCCATTAAAAAGCTTAGCTCCCTGCGGGTGCTCAATTGAATGTGGCATGTCTGTCATGGCCTCTACGCTTTCAATTAATTTGGCGCGATCTTCAGGGCCTTTGTATCCGGCGTCTTCCATACCTCTTTTAATAATATGCAGTGTCTCCCAGCAACCAAACATATGGGCGTAGGTGGATACATCTTTAGGGTCTGAAATCGAAGCTCCATTTTCATCGACGCCTACTGCTTTGCGATACGCTTTGTCAAATTCGGATTGTTCGGCTTGTGCATACCGCGGGTTGCCCTCCCAGAAGTAGGTACCTTCCAGAAATTCCAGACCGGGGCTTGCCATATCGACGGCTTCAAGGCTATCGATAAAGCCGAATATTTCCGGTCGGCTGGGGCCGAAGAATTCACCCATTTCTTTCACAAAGGTAAGAACCGCTGGTCCTACCATGACGTGGTAGATGACTTCGGTATCACGAGGGATTTTAGGGAAATACCTGGTGAATGAGGTTTCTGCCGGTGGTATCGCTATTTTCTCCAGAATAGTTCCACCCTGGCTTTCAAAAGCGGCGGAGAAATAGTCTCTGTGGTCATGGCCGAATGCAAAATCAGGAAAAATCATGGTGACTTTTTTGCCCAGATTGTCTGCAATAAAAGGTGCCATTGCCTCTACCTGGCTCTTAACATCGGTAATTCCCGGTTGCAACGTCCATCGGTTCAGGTTGCCGCTTGCAACATGGTGTCCTTCCGAGACGACGAAGTAAGGCATTTTAAGTTCACCGGCACGAGGCGCGGAACCATAGACCACGTGGCTGAACAGGGTACCGAAGGACACATCGCATTTGTGCTGGCTGGCAAATTTCTCGACTACTTCAGCGCCACGTTTTGGATCAGTGCCGTCATCTTCTGCGACAATTTCTATCGGCCGTCCGTTAATGCCGCCTTCAGCGTTAATTTTTTCAACGCAGGCTTGTGTGGTTCTGTCATACCAGCGGCCGTAGGCGGCGCCGATTCCGGTGCGGTGAACCTGAAAGCCAATGCGGATAGGTTCGGCGCTCTGTGCCTGGGAATAACCACCCAGACCCGGGAGCATTCCGGATGCTGCGACGGTTCCTGCGCCTGCGGCCAGGGTTTTCAACGCACGGCGTCTATTCAGCCGAAATGGAGAGCTATTCTGGTCGGTCATCGGTAATGCTCCTGATTCTAAATTGCTGGAGTGGATAAGTTTCTGATGTTGTCTGTGTTGGCTGCATTTGTCCAATATATTTTGCCTGCTGTCACGCCAGCAGTCGAATGAACCGCTTGTGCTCTGTGTTCTGGCCACAAAGCTATGCCCCCCGTGGTGCGGCGAGAAGCCATAGACCCAGAAAAGTGTAGAAGATCATGAATACGGCCAGGGGCAGCTGGCTTAACAGGGCGCGCCTGGTGTTTTTCCAAATGCGAGCGGCGATGGTGTGTGCAATTATCACTGAAAGTACGTGCCCCGCTACGACGGCGACAGCTTGTGTCAGCCAGATGGTGCGCACGGTATGACGGGTGTTAAAAAATCCGGTGGTGACATAGAATCTGCCCAGCCCCAGTATATCCCGTCCATTTTGCAGCGGGTCAGTTGCGGCAGCTAGTGTGTATTGAATATTGACCAGGAAAACGGTCAGAAAGTGTGCAAAGTGGTAGGCAAGCGCAATCGGCAGAATCGCCACCGCAAGTCGGGTGAAGCTGTTTTTAAAGGTAACGCGTTCAGCAGTGTTTTGGCTGTCAGGTGCTGTGCCGCCGCCTGCTGTGTTGGCGATGGTGATACCCAGCCAGATGCACAGTGAGTATATTGCGATCAATAAAATAACAGAGAACAACAGGCCGCTGACTGTTTGCACAACAACGGCAGAGCGACCGGGAAATTCCAGCGGATTTACGCCGATTTTCGCTAACCACCAAAAGGTTTCATTCAGCCCGTCGAAACTGCCTGCGGCCAGCAGCGTGAGTATAAAAACTGCCGCACTGACCGAATGAAGCGGCTGCTGCAAATGCTGCCAGCCGGGTAGACCGGCGTTTATGGTTTTAGCTGTACTTCCGACAACCGCGTGTCTGGCCATGTGCCGCATCATTATTGTGAAGCACTCGCATCGGTCCAGCCATTGGCTGGCACCGAACAGCAACATACCGGTAAAAGTAAACAGCCAGTAAAAGCCCACGATAACAGATAGTCTTACAGGGTCTTCAGGGGCGGGGTCAGCCAATGCAAAACAGCTGAACACTATATAAATTGCAACAGCGGGCCAGCTGCTCATCCAGTCAGGTATAGCAAGTGTTGATCTTTGTACAGCGGTTAGTCTGCCAGTGAGTTGATAGAGCCCGGACCACGGGTTAATCCAGTGCCAAAGATTTCCGATCATGCCTTGCAGGCAGACAAGGCCGATCCACCATATTGTCCAGATGCTGAGAGGCAACAGGTTTTTTAACGGATCGTGTGAGGCGGTCAGCCCGATAAATAACAGACACACCAGTACCGCCAGTGCAAGCAGGCTGGTTACGCAGGCAAAGTGCCGAGCTGTGGGAATTTGTGCCAGTGGTTTAGTGTCAAACAGGCGGTTGGTCATTTGCGCCGGAAGAAGCGCCAGGATGATAACGGTAAGTGCTACGGCGATGACGCCGGCGGTTATATAGACGTTGGTTGGGAGCAGCAGTACGAAACTCTGCTGTGATGTATGGGCTGATGCCTGCTCGGTGAAAAATAGGCCGGCAAGTGATGTAGATTGTATTTTTAGCTTAATCAAAAGCTGCCCTGAGTGTTTTTAAACAAGCGTTGTGCAATTGACTGATATCTCTATCGAATAAGAGTCCGGTTGGCATTATATACTGCAAGAGGGCCGGGGTTCTGTTTAGATATGCTGCCTGTTCAGAGGTTGAACAGGCATTCTCTGCTCGCTATTGGGATAAAAACTGCCGCGGCAGAGGCAACAAGATGTGTGGGTGTAATGGACCCGGGGTCGAATAACCCCCGAATAACCTCGACGGAAATCGAGACATTGTAATTTCCTGACAGTTTTCGGGTGTCATTAACTTTTCGCACGGACTCCTAGCTGCGTTGCAACAGCCAGCCGTCTTGTGCTACCAGATGACCATTGACATAGATCAGACGGGATAAATTAAAGGATCTATTATTCAGCACTACTTTTTTAATCTGGTGCACCAGCAGACCATGTCCGCCATTGCCGAGTTGGCCCGAAATAGCCAGGGTTGCAGGCCTGCTATTGTTAACGCGGTATTTTTCAATAAATGTCCACGTGTTTTCGCCATCAGTTGTAACTGATTGGCTGCGTTTCAGTGACAGAAATACTTTTTCGAGATTGACGGCTCTGGAAGATTCTTTTTCTGTTTCGATGCGGATATCGCCATCGTACAGCGTCTCGATCTCTGCATCGATAGTGTACTGCTGTTGGTTCTTATGCGGATTCTTATAGCTGCCATCGCAGGTGACACTGATGAGAGTACCTCTCCATCGGCCAGTCAGCTCCCTGCGCAAAGTGTCTGCACCGGCTATATTGCCGGTTGGCTCTGCAGTCAGATCGTAGTAGTCACTTTCGCCAGCAGTTTGCGAGTCAGCAGTCAGTCCCGGGGCGAGTTCGTTGCACTCCATGGCGTAGCTGCTGCCGGTCGATGAAAGCAGTAGCAACAAGCCGGACATAACTGAATTTTGAGATCGCATTTGGTTGACCCGCAGGTAATATCAGACAGCGAGTCTACACATAATGCTCCGGCGCTATGTTGAACCTGCTGGCAATTTTCGTCTGCGGTAGCTCAATGTCACAAAACTGTGTTGTGGTTCTATACATGTGTGTTTATGCGGAATAAAAAATTTCCAGTGCCTGGTTAACGATATCCGGATAAAAATCAGTGTTGGGATGGTTAGTGTGAATGTGTTTGTATCAGGGCCACCGTCCAGTACAAATTGTCTGTGAGCGGTAATTTCAGATCAGTGTTCTTGCAAACGCCTATCCTGAATGCGTTTTTGCTACAATAAGCTGGTTAACAGTACAATTAGATACCTCGAGACGACAATGCGAATAGACAATCTGCAGTACGCCAATTGGTCTGAAAAAATATTCAGGCAAATGCGTGAAGGTGGTGTTGACGCGGTCCATGTAACTATTGCCTATCACGAAAATTTTCGCGAAACGGTATTGAATATCGAACAATGGAACCGGTGGTTCGAGCAATACCCGCAGCTGATAATGCACGGGCGATATGCGACAGATGTTAAGCTTGCGCGCGAAACCGGCCGCACTGCGATTTTCTTTGGATTGCAAAACCCCAGCCCTATTGAAGATGATATTGGTCTGGTCGAAATATTACATACGCTGGGTATTCGGTTTATGCAGCTGACCTACAACAACCAGTCATTGCTGGCCACCGGCTGTTATGAAACAGAAGATCCGGGTATTACCCGCATGGGAAAGCAGGTAATAAATGAAATGAACCGGGTAGGTCTGGTCGTCGATATGAGCCACTCTGCAGACCGTTCAACAATCGAAGCTGCCGATCTATCTGCAAGGCCCATCGCGATCACACATGCCAACCCTTACACATGGTCGCCTGCGTTGCGAAATAAAAAGGATGACGTAATTCGTGCGGTAACTGAGAATGGCGGCATGTTGGGGTTCTCGCTTTATCCGCACCATTTAAAAAACAAAACGGCCTGTACAGCCGGAGACTTTTGTCAAATGATCGCTCGAACCGCCGACAAATTCGGTACTGAACATCTCGGGCTGGGGTCAGATCTTTGTCAGGATCAGCCGGACTCTATTGTTGAATGGATGAGAGTAGGGCGTTGGTCAAAAACGATTGATTATGGTGAAGGGTCTGCAGATCAGCCCGGGTTTCCACCCATGCCCGAATGGTTTAGGGACAATCGTGACTTTGGCAATATTGAAGATGGTTTGCGGGCCGTAGGTATGAATGCGGCGGAAGTCGACGGGATTATGGGTAATAACTGGTACCGTTTTTACACAGATAACTTCGGGCCCGTTGCTAATTGATTGCCGGCTGTCGGAGGCACGTTGCATGAGTCTGTTAGACACCTGAAACCTCGGGCATGTTTACCGTGAGAGATGCTCGGTAAGATTAGTTTTAATCGGGGTTGTTTATTCCGCTGTGTTCTGCCATACGGACTTCGGCACAAATAGATTTCCTTCGGCAAGTTTGCGGCAGGTTCTAACCAGTCCGGCGGACTTATGAGTGAATATCCCGTCAGACAGCGTGTAGTCAATGATGACATCCATCATGCCCATGGGGTGTTCAAGTTTCACGGTTGCTGGTGCGGTTGCCGGCCGTGTAAGCATACCGTCAGCAACTGTGCCCGGTGTCAGCGCGCAGGATGCCAGGCACTGGCTGCCTGTGACTGCCATCGTTGGGTGGGTCGTCCATGGCATGAAGTAACGTGTTGCTATAGTGCCGCCATTTATTGCCGGCGCTAACAGACCAAATTTCGGAGTGACTGATGATTTGCAATCGCCCATGCCCATTAGAACACCTGCTTTTAGTCTGACTTGCTCCATTTGCTTAAAGAAGTCTGTGTTAGAGTCGAGCTCTTCGCGACTTTCGTCGCCCCGTAGGCCAAAGTCGCGGGCGCGGGCAATAGCCATCGGCATCGCTACATCCATACAGGTTACGTCGATCCCGTCAATGTTGTCGACAGGTTTTCCCGTTGGCAGAAAAGCACCGGTAGAGGAACCCGCTACCTCCATGAAATTAAGTTCAACAGGTGCCGCTGTTGCCGGTACGCCGTCGATAGCAGTGCTTCCATCATAAATAACCTGTTTATTCGGGGTTGGCACGATGGCGGCCACTTTTGCGCCGGTATTGACCGCGCGTATTTTTATGGGGGTGACAGGGTGCTGTGCCGGAAATATCCCCATCTCAATTGCAGCTGATCCGACACCGGACAGGATATTGCCGCAAGTGGGTTTAAAGTCGACCAGTTGATCTTCAACACTGACTTGAGCAAAGAAATAATCTATATCGGCCCATTCATCTGTGGATTTTGAAAGAATGGCAACCTTGGTTGTGACAGCGTTACCACCGCCGATCCCATCGATATTAAGCGGATGACCTGAACCGACGGCTGCAATCAATACACGCTCCAGAATAGCGCGGTCGGTTGGCAGATCAGCGCTGTTGAAGTATGGTCCGCGAGAAGTGCCGCCACGCATAAATAAAAATGGTATTGCTGTTTGTGTCATCGAAGCGATCTCATCTGAGCGGATTCAATCTCAGGCCTTACCGTAGCGGCCACGGAAGGTTTGTGTAGGATTGCAGTATACCCGGTGGAAAATCACGGCCCAGTGTCCAGGCCATAAACACCATGAAAGCAATGCCTGCGGCAACGTACAGCATTGTTTGCAACCAGCCTATACCTGCACGGATACGCAAAAAGCTGGTTAGAAATATCGCCAGCGCAATAATAAATCCGGTAACAGATGTCAGTATTAATAGAAAAGCAAACCATGCGAGTGTCGGCCAGAGAGAATAAGAGGCAGTTTTATCGTCACCACTGTTTTCACGATCTGCAAATAACGAGTGTGTCTCCGCTGCAAACATCATTTGTATCAACAAAATAATAGTAGCTACTAAACAGATCGAGGCAATAAATACAGGGAAGATTCGATCTGTTCTGGCGTAGTCCGGTATGCTCGCTGTGTTGTACAGCGCAAACGCAATAAAAGACATTAGCACTAACAGAAATACCAGCGGTGCGCGTTTGCCGCCGGATGGCACGTCACCCTCTGCCAGAATGTTCTTTGCCTGTCGAAGTCCAATGATGATCGACACTACCGTGATAATTATCAGTGTGATAACTATAGGCGATAGTATGTAATCCAGGCCAGGCTGCATGCCGTCACGGAATCGAATGCCGGCGATTTGAGTGGCATTGTTTGAATAATTTTCAACTGGATTCGACAGAACAAAGCCAATCAAAAATGCCGGGCGCGACCAGTCAAAGCGGCGCATCATAATACCTAGAAATCCGATTGCAAAAAGTGCTACCAGATCCATCAGGTTTTGCCCTGACTGGAAAGCGGCAAACGAGATAATCATAAATATAAACGGGGCTAACAGGGCAAAGCGTATATTGGTTAGTTTTGCGATAGTGCCTGACAATGCGATACACATAATAGTACCGATCACATTGGCAAGCGCTAACAACCAGACTATGGAATAGGTGAAGTCAAGATGGTTTTCCAGTAGTGATGGACCCACATCAATTCCGTTACCCAGCAGGGCCAGTGCGCCGATAAAGATTGCCATGGAGCCCGAACCGGGAATGCCAAACAGCAGTGTCGGTACCAGTCCGCCACCTTCTTTAGCGTTGTTAGAGCTTTCAGGTCCTATCACTCCACGTACTTCGCCTTTGCCGAAATTGGATTTGTCCTTGGTGGTTTGAACCGCGTGGCCGTAAGCTATCCAGTCGACCACCGAACCGCCTAAACCCGGGATGACACCTACTACCACACCGATGATAGAGCATCTGGCGGATAGCCAGATATTGGCCCACCAGTCTCTAATGCCGTCCAGCCAGCCGCCGCCCAGGCTTTGGCTGTCTGAAATGGCTTTGTCCTGACGCAGCAGCGAGATTATTTCGGGAATGGCAAAGATGCCCAGGCCAACAATCACCAGCTTCAGGCCATCGGTAAGATAGGGCAGATCATAACTTGCCATTCGAAGCTCACCGTTGAATGGACCTTCACCGATGGTGCCGATCAACATCCCTATACCAGCGGCGACCACACCTTTTAATGCGATACGGCCGGCAAGGATACCAACCATGCTAAGCCCGAAAAACGATACCATTAGTAATTCCGGTGACTTGAATAACAACACTACCGGACGTGCAACGAGGATAAAAACAGTGAGGAAGGCGGCGCCGACAATTCCGCCGAACAATGATGAAGCGAAGGCCGCAGAAAGCGCTCTGGCCGCCTGACCTTTTTTGGCCATCGGGAAGCCGTCTAATACTGTTGCCTGTGATGCGGAAGAACCGGGAATACCCATCAGTACCGAGGCAAACGTGTCTGATGTGGGAACCACAGCGACCAGACCAATCATCAGTGCAAGACCCATGATCGGGTCCATGCCAAACATAAACGGCAATAGTAGTGACAAACCTGCAATGCCACCCAGGCCTGGAAAGACGCCAATACACAGACCCATCATAACGCCAAGCGCCAGATAACCAAGGACCTGGGGTTGTAGAATGAGTGCCCATGCCTGACCGAGCGCGGGCAGGGCTTCTAGAAAAATTTCCATAAATGACCTGAGCTGGCTGTGCTGATGAATTTATTCTCTAAAAATTCCAGACAATATTCCGGTTAATACCAGTGTCTGTAACACAAGAAAAAACGCCCCTTGCGGGGCGTTAAAATAATCTCCGGGGAAACCCGGAATAGTTATTTCTTTAGCTCAACACCAAAATCTGATTTCAGCCAGTCAACGACAAAGCTCTTGGCGCTTGCCGGTACTGTGGTGGCAGCAGCTAATGCGGCTTTTGCTTCGTCACCAACGTACATCGGGTATTTGCCGAGGCGTTTTTCAGATATTGTTGCAAAATCAGGATGTGCCTTGATCTTTGCGAATGCATTAACGTAAGTATCTATGATGTCCTGAGAAGTGCCGGCGGGTAGAAAGGCAATTTTCTGTGACGGGAAACCCGCGACAAAAAAGGCTTTCCAGGCGTCCCAGCTATCACCGGACGTTTGACAACCTTCGGTGGCTTCGCACACTTCTTTGAACGTGGGCATGTCAGGGAAAGTAGGATCTCGAACGACATCACCATTGGCACCCAGAGAACCCCAGCTCATCATTGGAACGGCTTTGCCCGCTTCGACCAGTGCCACTGATCCTTTGAGGTAGCTTGATGAAGTCTGGTAGTCAACAGTGGCCTCACCACTTTCGAACATCTTAAGACCGTCGCCGCGACCCTTGATGCCGAGTACGTGTTCTACATCCATGCCGAGCATGTCCCACGCCAGTGCAGGGATCAGGTCAAGTCGGGTAGCACCCTGATTGCCGTAGATATATGTCTTGCCTTTAAGGTTGTTGGCGGTACCGTCAAATTTAGCGCCGTCGTCAGCGTTGAGGTAAGCCACACCGCCAGTACCGGTAGCCATCACTGGATTCCAGTCCTTATACTCATAGCGTACACGCGGGTCGCCCAGAAGGTATGGGAATTGGGTGGAACCCGAAGAGCCGAATATTACCGTGCCGTCGCCGTTGGTTTGTTTCTGAAACCAGTTAGCGCCCTTGGTGGAACCGGCACCGGGCATGAATCTAACGAGTACGGTGGGAGAGCCTGGTAACGCGTCTGCCAGCAAGGGTGCGAAGAAGTTAGCCCACTTGGCAGAACCGCCGGTCTCGGAAAACGGGATGACCCATTCGATTACTTTGCCTGACATGTCGACATCAGCGGTAGCTGGCATTGACATGACTGCGGTGGTGGTAATGCCAAGGGCAAGTGCTACCTGGCGGCTGATCGCTGGTATTAGTTTCATGTTGTTATCCTCCCGGAAAATAGGGATCCTGACTGGCCCCTGTTATTTATAACGCGGATTAATAGTGGAACAATCTGGCTGGATCATAGACAATAATAGTTCAATGACAGGCGAAAAGCCTGCTCATGTTGAGCTCACCTATTTTAAGCCTGTCTGCAAGAGTAAACAACCAAGCTTTCGCGAAGCTTGCATGCCTGGCTTGTCAGGTAACTCTCGCGAGTGCCAACACGGTAAAAATCCATGCGCATTGTTATAGTTGAAGATAACAAAGGCCTGGCACAGGGAATTGCGCACCGCCTGCGGGATCAGGGGCACGCGGTCGACCTGCTACACGATGGCGATCAGGGGCAGCAGTTTCTGGCTCGTGAGCGTGCGGATATTGCCATTATAGACATTAACCTGCCACGACTCAGCGGATTGGAAATTTTGAAGCACATGCGTGCGTCTGGTGACCGGACTCCGGTAATTTTACTGACGGCGCGTGGCGACACCAAAGACCGTGTAATTGGTTTGGATGCCGGCGCTGATGATTATCTGGTAAAGCCTTTTGATATGGATGAGCTGGATGCCCGTGTTCGTGCGCTGCTCCGACGCAAGCCAAGGGAAGAGGAAAGCGTTGAGGTGTTGGGCCGATTGTCTTTTGACCGGGCTGGCAGGCGTTTGCAGGCAGATGGAGAGCAACTGGATCTGCCGCGTCGTGAGTTGGCAGCGTTTGAGTGTTTTCTGGATCGCACAGATCAAATTGTACCCAAGGCAGTATTGGTTGATCATCTATACGGAGTAGGTGCGGATGTGGAAGACAAAGTGGTAGAAGTCTATGTCTCGAGATTGCGTAAGAGGCTGGCCCCATTCGGCGTTAAATTTAAAGTAGCCCGTGGCCTCGGTTACCTGATGAAAGTGAATTGATGACACCGCTTCGACATTCGCTGCGACTCCGACTACTGACCCTTATCCTGTTGCCGTTGATTCTGGTGTCAGCATCGGTTATGTACTGGCGATTTCAGGCAGCCAAGGCCACTGCCGAAGAAATATTTGATCGTAATCTGGTGATGTTAACTTTTGCCATTTCCCGTGATGTGGCATTGTCGGCCGGGGACAGCTTATCCAGCACTACGGCCAATCTGTTTAGTCAGGCCAGTGGCGGCAGAGTTTTTTATCATGTATACGGGCCGGATGGCAGCTTTATTACCGGTTATTCGTCACCGCCAGTCGGGGATATAACAAAACCATTACCGGAGAACAGCCCCACGTTGTTTGACGCAACGCATCTGGGTGCGCCGGTGAGAGTTGTACGGCTGGCGGAAAGGAGAAGCATAGAAGGCATTAGCGGCACGTCTGTGATTACCGTCTGGCAGAAGTTATCGTTACGTGAAAATTTTGCACGCTCACTGGCAGTCCGATCAGCCGGTCTGGTGTCACTGTTAGTGATGACAGTAGCAGCGCTGGTCTGGTTTGGTATTCGCTATGGATTGAAGCCGCTGCATGATTTGGAGCTTGCCATACAAAAACGTTCAGTTGATGATCTAAGCCCCATTGTGCGAAAGGTACCAGAGGAGACGAAAGGTATTGTTTCGCGTTTAAATAAACTGTTCAAAGATTTAACCGATTCCCATGCCACGCGTGAGAGACTTATTTCCAATGCAGCGCATCAGCTGCGCAACCCCATTGCAGGAATACATGCGATGGCCGAGGCGACTCTCGGGGCTGAAACGCTGGGTGAAACTCGTGCGCGAATAAAAGAGTTAGTCACTGAAACGCGCCGGACCGGCAGACTTACAGAACAACTGTTATCACTGGAAAAACTCGACGGTCGCAAACCGGAACTTGAGATCATCGACCTGAGTCAGTTAGTAACGGACGTAGGTACACGCAATGCCAATCGCGTATTAAGTAGAAATGTCGAGTTTTCGGTGTTTAACGGTAATTCGCCAGTGTGGGCGCTGGGTGACTATTTTTTATTAAGTGAGGCGCTGCAGAACCTGTTAGATAATGCCTTAACACACGGCGGTCCCCGGCTTCGCTATATCTCGTTGGAAACGTACTACACAAAAGATGGAGGGGCGATTCTGGCTGTAGAAAATGACGGTTCTACCGTGCCAAAAGGAAATGCAGAAAAGATATTTGAACGCTTTGTTCAGATAGATGAGAAACGAGGCTCTGATCAGGGGGCGGGGCTGGGACTCGCCATTGTGTCTCAGGTAGCGCGTCTGAACGAAGGTCGGGTAGAGCTGGTATGCGAGCAGCCGGTACGGTTTTGTATTTCGCTTCAGGCCAATCCGGACTGAATGCTTTATTATTGCCCGAAAACAAGGTGAGAGCATGCAAGCCAAATACACCTATGAAATATTAGCCGGTGCCTTTTACCAGGAAGACGTTTGTACCTGTTTTGCATTGTTAGGTGACGCCAATATGAGCTGGGCAGCAGCACTGGCAGATCTTGGTTGTGATTTTATTTATGTTCGTGATGAACACTGCGCGGTGGCTGCGGCAATGGCGTGGTCGCGAACAAATGGCGAGGTTGGAGTCGCCACCGTGACGTGCGGGCCAGGGCTGACGCAGATCATGACAGCGCTGCCTGCTGCTGTAAGGGCAGCTATTCCACTGGTGATATTTGCCGGTGAAGCGCCGCTGGCAAAGTCGTGGTACAACCAGCAGATTGAACAACGCGCCCTTGTCGAGGCTTGTGGTGCGTCTTATCTTTCATTGCATCATATCCCGACGATGCCCTTGCAGATAAGAGATGCGTTTCTGGCTGCCAGATCGAACCGGCAACCAGTGGTTATCGGTGTGCCTTTTGATCTGCAGGAATCACTCTGGTCAAGCGACAGCACACTGCCGCTACCCTCGAGGCAACTCTTGCCTGAGAATTTGCCTATCGTACCGCCGGCACTTCAGGTAGAAAGAGCTTGTGTGCTGATCGGTAATGCCCGGCGTATTATTGTGATGGCAGGACGTGGGGCTGTCGAGTCTGACGCGCTCGATGCGTGTAAGCGGCTGGCAAGCCGTGTTGGTGCTTTGCTTGCTGAAACCTTACCGGCCAGAGGTGCTTTTTATGATGATGAATTTAACCTGGGTATAGCTGGTGGTTTTTCTACAGATACGGCGCGCAGGTGCTTGCAACAAGCCGATCTAATTATAGCGGTTGGCTGTCGCCTTGCCCGGCATAATTCGGATGATGGTAAATTGTTTGGTGCCGGCAGCGTTTTGCAAATTGATATTGAGCCGGTAGCCATTAGTCAGGGCAGAGCGGCAGCGGCGTATCATATCCACAGTGATGCCCGCCTTGGAGTAGAGGCTATACTGCAGGAATTATCTGATAAAATAGCGATAAACGCTAAAACGGAAGCAGTCAGTGCTGATAATTGGCGTAGTGATCAAGTGGCAGCAGAAATTCGCCACTTGCCGGCAGATGGCGCCACTTTTGATGTTGAAGAAGATATGCATGACCCGAGAGAAGTGGTGCAGAAACTCAACGGTTCATTGCCAATGTCCTGGTATCTGGTCAATTCATCCGGTCATTGTTCCTACTTTTTTGCACAGATGCCCGGCAGGCCGGTAGATCGGTTTTTGACGATTCGTGAGTTTGGAGCCATTGGTAATGGTATAGCATTCGCCATTGGTGTGGCCACCGCAAAGCCTGAGCAAACCGTTGTGTTATTTGACGGTGATGGCAGCTTGTTAATGCATATACAAGAGCTTGAAACTATCCGCCGCCATCAATTGAATATATTGATTTGCGTACTTAACGATGGTGCTTATGGTTCCGAGATTCACAAGCTACGTGCAGAAGGGTTAAATGAACAGGGGGCGGTATTCGGGCGGCCGGACTTTGCTGCAATAGCGCGGGGGTTTGGTATTGAAGGATGTCACGTGCGTGATCTGGCGGCGCTTGATTTATTAGTCGAACAATTTAGCAATAAACCGGCACCTGCTTTATGGGATTTTCACATCTCTGATAAAGTAGTCTCACCGGTAATCCGTCGTTCACATCAGTCATAACATCACCATAAAATATTCTGGAAAACTAATGAAAATAGCGGTTCTCGATGACTACGCAAATGTTTCACAGGAAGTAGCAGACTGGTCCGCACTGGCGGGCGACATCACTGTCTTTCGTGACACCCTGACAGAGCATGCCGACCTGGTAGCGCGACTGATGGATTTTGATGTTATTTGTATGATGCGTGAACGTACGCCGTTCCCGGCTACATTGATAAATTCACTGCCGAATCTGAAACTGCTGGTGACGTCTGGTCCACGCAACCTTTCCATTGATCTGGAGGCCGCCACTGCAAATAACGTAGTAGTGTGCGGGACTGAATCTCGCAAGACCACGACATCAGAGCTTGCCACGTTGTTAATACTTAGTCTATCGCGCAATCTGATACCAGAAACGCAGGCCATGAATTCAATCGGCTGGCAAACCGGACTGGGTCGCGATCTGCATGGTCTGTCACTGGGTTTGATTGGTCTGGGTAAAATCGGTGCGCAAATGGCGTCAATCGGTAAGGTCTTTGGTATGTCTGTCGGGGCCTGGTCACCTAACCTCAAGGCTGACCGCTGTGCTGAACTGGACGTGACCTGCCACTCGACTTTAGAGTCGCTGATGTCGGCTTCAGATGTGGTGTCTGTGCACATGGTGTTGTCGGAACGCACTCAGGGATTGATTGGTCAGTCCGCTTTTGAAGCCATGCGGGAAAAATCAATATTTGTTAATACCTCCCGCGGGCCACTGGCCGATGAAAAGGCATTGCTTCACGGTCTCGAGAAGGGGCGGCCCTGGAAGGCCGGGCTTGATGTGTACGGCGAAGAGCCGTTGCCTCTGGATCATGCCTTACGCAACAAAGCATTGATTGATTCCGGTCATCTGCTTTTGTCGCCACACCTGGGGTATGTTACCGAGCAAACCTGGCAGATATTCTATAGCCAGACTGTCGAGGCCATTCAGGCCTGGAAAAACGGACAGCCGGTACGAGTGCTGAATTAAACAGATCAGGATGGCTGAATCCTACCTGCGTGGTAGTGTCGTTATGATGTGAGAGTCCTTATCGTGCTTTTTGTTGTGCGTCATGTATAAGTGCTGCCAGCCTGAAAAAGCCGTGTACCATTTTAGAGTAGGGCATAAGTATAAACAGGCTCAATACCGTACCAAGATGTATAGCCAGAAGTACCGGCACCAGTGAAGTACCGGTCGCAAAGTAAAGCAACAACCCGGTAGCCCCGGTTAAGCCAAGTAACAGAATAAATGCCATTTCACCTCCGCGGACGGACGTCGCACCAAGGTCAGGGTTGGCTTTGACTTTAAGCCATGCGAGGCCTGCGCAGCCAATGACCAGCAGAATGCCGCCAGGCAAGCCTAATAACTTTGGTAGCGACAGTAACGGGTAAGGTGCCGGCAACTGAAATACATAGTGCAATATTGTCGCGGTGGCAGTGGATGCGAAACAGAGCAGAAATCCGAACATCGTAGCCTGGTGAAACCAGCGTCGCTTATTAGTGAATCGATCACCTGCTTCATAGTTGCACCCCTGACCCTGACCACCTGATAGATTTTTCATCGTGGCAGCGCTACTGATCGCCTGTTGGACGTGCGTTAGTCTGATGGGTTTGCCATTAATAGTCTGCCAGTATCTTTTCAGCATAGCAGCAATGATAATCAGCGGGGCGATGAACAGGGGTGTAAACATAAGTACCATCATACTGTGTGACATGTAGGCGTAGAATCCATTACCGTCAGTGGTATTCAGGTTTTGTAGTGTGATTATAAACAGGGCAATAGCAATCACCAGTATGGCGGCAATGGCAACACCGCTTTGCTGAAACCTGATGGCAAAAAATGATGGAATGCTATGTGTCTGCCAGCTCTCTACCCTTACATTGGCCAGGCTTTGTGGCAGGTTTATTTTAAATTCATGCGGTTCAATGTATTGGCAGGCATGATAGCAACCCTGGCAGTTATGGCAGAGATTAGCCAGTTGGATGATATCGCCAGTGGCGAATTGCCGTTGTCGATTGATAGCCGGAAAAACAGAGCAATATCCCTCGCAGTATCTGCAGGCGTTGCATATCCGGATCTGTCGCTGCGCTTCGGTAATAACCTCTGTCGTGATCGGTGATTTAACTGACATGACGGGCGGCCTCCTGTCCTGCTTTGCGGCCGAACACCGTGCCTATTGTCATACCAAAGCCTGCCAGATATCCCTGACCCAGAACATTGCCGGCCATGATCTCTCCGGCGGCCCAAATGTTTTTAAATGGTGTGTCCAAATCAGTCATTACCTGCGCAGTTTCGTTGATTTTTAATCCCAGATAGGTAAACGTGACACCTGGTCGTAACGGGTATCCGTAAAAAGGCGGTTTGTTAACCGGCCTTGCCCAGTTGGTTTTAGGCAGTTCCAGTCCATGAGTGCGAAGACCGTCTAATTCTGTCGGGTGAAAATCACCCGTCTGACATGCGTTATTGAATTGTTCTACTGTGTCAGTCAGTGCCTTCTCGTTTAATCCCAGTTGCTGTGCCAGCTTATCCAGTGTATCGGCCTGGATGGCGGGAAATACCGATGGCATAAATAGATCGACTGACTTTGAATCAATGATGGCATAAGCGATTTGATCTTCCTGTGCCGCCACCAGTCTGCCCCAGATTGCATAGCGCTTTGGCCAGACATCTTCGCCTTCGTCGTAGAATCGGTGGGCGGATTTATTCACGACGACTGAAAATGGCACGCAGTCGAGCCGGGTCACGATACCGCCGTCAAACTTTGGCGCTCTGCCATCGATAGCAACTGCATGGCATTGCGTAGGATCGCCTACGCTTTGTGCGCCCTGATCGAGCATATTTTTTAACACCACGCCTTTGTTGTAGGGAGTGCCACGTATTAGAAAATTTCTGGCGGCAGGGCCCCATGCCTGTGCCAGCCAGTCCAGATTGCTTTGAAAGCCGCCGGAGGCTAACACGATAGATTTACCCACTATAGAGTGACGTTGTTCGTTGATGTTGAGTTGCAGCGATTCAAAGCGGGAGTTTTTGATGATGAGTTTTTCGACCATCGCATTGTATTGAACCGTCACTCCCAGATCTTCTGCGGTATTGTATAGGGCATTGACCAGTGCTTTCCCGCCGCCGAGGAAAAAGGCGTTTGTGCGACTTAGTGATAATGTACCGGAAAGCGAGGGCTGGAATCGAATGCCCTGTGCTTCCATCCATGGCAGGCAAGCTTCAGATTCTGCGATGGCAAGCTTTGCCAGTTTTTCATCAGTTTGCCCTTTGGTGACACGAATAAGATCATCAAAGTACTCGTCAATGTGATAAGTGTCTGTCAGGTTTGACAGAGGGCCTTTGTGCATGCAGCGAAAGTTTCTGGTGTGTCTTGAATTTCCACCGCGATAAACCGGTGGTGCGCCTTCCAGCAGCAATACCGTGGCGCCGGTACTGGCGGCCTCAATGGCTGCGCAGAGCGCTGCATTTCCACCACCAACGACAATTACGTCCCATGTCGTGGTGGTTAGATTTAACGTCTGTGAGTTCATTTTGGTGTCGTGCTTACCCGCTAAAATCATTTATGAAGTGGCTGCTGGAAGGGTAGGTGATTACACTGAATGTTTCTACTCGTTAAAATCCGGTGTAGTGTGACCTTCAAAGTATACAGGTGAGTCAAGAAATCAAAGAGCTCGATATCGTGATGATTTCCCTGGCAATCATTGTCTTCAATCAACCTGTTTATGTTTGTCACGCACTTAATAAACCGTTCCTGGGGGAGTCTGCCATTTGCCCGCACCTGCGCTTAATCTCTTGAATTGCCAGTGACCATTGCCCGCGAGCTTCGCCTCTCTTTGTGGTAGCTGAGGGCGAACTCGATAGCAAATTCGCATTCGCACACATTGAAGGCCACGCTGCACTAGCGATCTGTGGCGATCGAAAGTATTTTTAACAGTTGTGCTACTTGTTTATCCTCGAGTCGACGCAGCAAATGTTCGCACTTCTGGTCTAGCGTTACCGTTGCATCTTTAAATATCTTTTCACCTGATCTGGTGATTTTAACCAGACTCACGCGGGCATCTCTGGGGTTGGTGTCACGCTTGACCAGTCCAATTTTTTCCATCGGCAATAACATTCGGGTAACCCCGGATGCTGTGCGACAGACAGCTTCAGCCAGGTCGATGCGTCGAAGTGACTTGTCTGGTGCATTAATCAGATGCAGTAACACCATATACTCGGTTAATCCGATCCCGTGAATTGTGCCGAGTCCGGCATCCAGAGCCCGGTTAAATGCAGCGTGACTGGTCCACAGCGCTGTTATTGCCTGCGACTGTCGGGATAGTGCCTGCAGTGAGGTATTCTGATTCATGATGCTGTCCATATGCTTGATTGCTCAAGTATTGCACAAATTAAGCCGTTTGGGGGAGAATTTTATTCAGGTGTTTGTTTTTGCAGAGTAATCCGCATCACGGGAAAGGTCAGGGTTTGCAAGCGTTTGAACCGGGCGATGAAGCCGGGTTATTGCAACAGATGTTTGTTGGTGGTTTGATCAGTGTGCAGGTGTTTTAGTAATTGCTGTTGTTGCAGCAGCAGGTCCTGATCGCCGGGGAATAGCATAAGCTGGTAACCCAGACACTCTATAGCGGGGTCGATATCTCCGGATTTGAGATAAATGCCTTTAATATTCTCCAGGACGCGTCTTAGAATCTGCCGGTTATCAGCTTTTCGAAAATATTTATCATCAGCCGAGGGTTGCTGTCCGTAGAGGTTGGAAATTATTTCATAGCATGCTTGTTTGCTTATCTGTTTCCCCGCAAACGGGTCGATCAAATGTTCCCCGTTGATATCGCTTACCGACAGCAGGAAGTGTGTGGGAAAGTTAATGCCTTGAGCATCAAGCTCGGGGATGTGAGGTTTCAGACGCTGAACAACGCAAATGTAGACCAGTGCAAGTGTTATCGGGATGCCGAGTTTAGTTTGTATGACTTTATTTAACAGGCTGTTGGACAGGTTGTAGTAGTCATCTGTATTGCCGGAGTATTCTTCCTCATTGGCGATAAAATCCAGCAGTGATGCCGCGTCTGTCACGGGCCATTGCCGGGCTCGCGTCGCGAGTTGATCAATGTGCGCAAGTTCGGTTTCTATATCAAGGCCCGGATGAAACTGTCTGGCGATAATAAGAGCGGTACGGGCCATGTCAATTTTATCAGCGGAAGCTGAAACGGCCGTTAAAAATTGTTTGCGATTGTCCAGTGTTCTTTCTCAACTGTGGTGTTGGAGTAGGTAGTGCCTGTCCAGAAACGAACATGATTACAGAACACTCAAGCAGGGATCTTGCACCGACTACCTGGAGTTACCTGGATCGACCCGTTATTGGTAAGGGATAGGCCCGTATGTAGCAGATAAAACCTATGCGCCTAGGAGTCTGCGCGGTAGAAGTCTGCGTAGCGAGAACGTGCCATGGCGAGGGCCCTTGTCTAGTAGATGATGGTACGATCATTTGAGGCGCATAGTTGTTCATACGTAACGAAAATGATCGATAATTACTATCGCCTTGGGCGCACCGTCAGGGCGCGTTCGCAGTAGCAGAGGTTCTGCCGCGCAGACTCCTAGCCTGCATTATTCATGATGCGACTGTTGAAATTAAGTGAAACTACTGTTTTTACAGATCAAAGTGTGTGCTTATCGACTAGTTTGAATTTGGCTGTGTGTCTATTCACCATCAGACGCAAATATTGCTGCACATCTCGCTCGATCAAGGGATCTTTTTT
>CAKZVB010000327.1 GCA_937922015.1 uncultured Granulosicoccaceae bacterium | reverse complement strand
AGACAAGGGCCCTCGCCATGGCACATTCTCGCTACGCAGACTTCTACCGCGCAGACTCCTAGCTGCGAATTACCTGAACCCGGCAAGTGAACTGTTACACTTTGTCATATCAAATTCGCTACCCTTGCATTTAACCCCTGTAGATACGATAACTGTACTTGTACCGGACGTAAGTCAGTACGCTGTTGCTGAAAGTTTTACGGATTCAGGCCGGCTACAATTATAGGCAGTATAGAAGTGACTCCCGGACCATCGCTTGTGGTAAGTGTGATGGTCCGGGTTTCCCACTCTACCGGGTTGCCTGAACACTCTCGATTTCATTGAAACTCCCGGCAGCTGATCATTACAACTGACAATACCACCGACCGAAAGCGGCTGGCCAAAATCGCCAAACAACAACAGCGATATCGCTTTAACTTCAATAAGTGAACACCTGGCCCAGAGAAACTGACAAGGTCGGATCGTCATCCTGCGCTTCGGCGTCCAGCGGTACCGCCAAATCCATTCGAATAACGCCCGCGCCAAGCAGTAGATTGGATCCCAAACGTATACCGACACCAGCAGAACGTTTCAGCTCATCAGAACCGTCGTCATCTGCCACCCAGCCCATATCAAAAAAAGCCAGAGCGCCCACATCAAAGACACCCAACCGCCAGTCAAAATCCATACGATCCTCAAGGTTAATTCTAATCCTTTCGCTACCCGATAGAAACTTGTTGGCGTAGCCACGCAGGCCATTATTCTCGCCAAGCGTGTATTGAACGGGTAAACCATCATTGTTATCAGCAATCACGTAATCGACACGGCTTGCCAGCGTATGCCTGTCCAGCGCGCTGTTAAACCACCTGACCGATGCACTTAATGACCATGGCTGCCCGACTCCCTCGCCATTTTCACTGCCCAGCGTTCCAAATGTGCCGCCGCCCGATACGGACAACCCCAACAGGTTGTTTTCCCCCGCAGCAAAAGCATTGGTATAGCGGGCAGTCAGCCTGGGGTTAATTGCTGTGGGGTTGTCGGCTCCACTTTGATTTTCCGATATGATCAGCCCCGCCTCCAGCTCAACGGTGCTGCCCAATGCCAGATCCTGGGTAAACTTCAAAGTATCCATTCCGCTTACTTTCCGGTATTCACGCGCTACATCTTTGGCTATAAGAAAGCCTGCGTAGAATCGATTTGAATCATCTGGCGCTACAATACTGTCAGCCTGGCTGCCAAGAGACTGCTGGTAAACAAACTCATTAAACCGCAAAGAAACACCACGGCGAAGCGAACGCTCTGCAGACACGTGTCGCCATACTCGACTAAACTCAAGCGATTTTTTTACTTCTGGAATCTGTACCACCGAAAATCCATCTTCGTAGAAATCGATATCTCTCTCGACGCTTTCCACTGCTACTGACCAGGCTTTGTTATCCTGGCGGCTTTTAAAAGGACGCTGAAACCGCATCAAATAAGAGTCTCCCTCCTCTGTACGACTAACTTGATATAAGGCACGTTGATCTTTCTTTATAAAATGCAGATCGCGATAGGAAACAGCACCACGCAATTCGTTTTCAGTATTTCCGGTATAACTCAATAAAAACGAATCTCCCAGACCAGACACATTACGCTCACCAAGAGTGAAGCCCAGCTCTCCAACACCGCCCAGAAACGACCCGGAGGCACCTGCTACGATCGACAAACGATCACGCGTTTGTATATGCAACTCGGCAACGCTGGTTTCGGCACGCCCGCTGGCTGGCATTGAAAGATCATCAGCATTTTTTGTCTGTAACGAACGCAATTCAACAGAAACTGCGGCAAACAAATCCATTCGTCGCAGTATTCTTTCAAATTCGTCAACATCATTCCGATTGACTGTGGCACCGGGCTCGATTCCCAGTTCACGTAAAATAGTTTGCTCTCTGGTAGTGCGGTGAAGTGAATTAATCACGCGATAAACCGAACTGCGCCGGGCCTCTTCAGGATTAAATATTTTGACGCGATCGACGAATATATCGCTGATCAAAATACCGGCTTGCGACTCTGCCGTCTGGGCCGCTGTCGCCGACGTGAAACAAAGCAGCAACGCCGGAAACAAAAGCCTCAATGATTCTGCAAACCGATGAATCTGTGCTCTGGAGCACACGCTGCCAGATACCATCCTGTGTTTTATTTGCGCCTGGGGCATACGTCAAATCCGTCGATAAATTGGGTCAAGTAACGATGTATTTCTGCCGCCAACCATTAGATATACCGTAGATGCTATTACAGACGATCGATACAAAGAGGTTGAGGTTTATCAGTTGTTTACCGTTGCCACGGCTTTTACTGATGACAAACCGGCCCCGGTTGCGGGCGTGTCGACAGCCGGCAAAAGATGAACGAACAAATACTTTGCGCTCGTCGGTAACTTACAAACACACGAAATGTACCGGTTCTCAACAATAACAGGCAGTGGCAAATGATACGCTTTCTTAAAACATTTTGCCTCAACGCGACAATCGCATTTTGTCTGTTAATATCCGTCGGCGCTCACGCGCAGCTTACAAGTGAAGAGTTACTTACTATAGCCTGGAAGTTTGAGAGCAATGGTGAATATCAATCAGCGGCGCTGGCGTATCGGGACTACCTGGCATCACAACCGGCGAAAAGTGTAGAACGTCGATACGCTAAAATTAAATTACCGGTACTGCAGGAGGCCATCAACTTCGGCAATAACACCGACCTGGACCTGTACCTGTCCGCTTTAAATTCCCGTGCCGCAGGCGACATCCGCACCGCGCTGGCGTTACTGGATAGAATTACCGCGGAACACCCACACAGCAATCTGGTTGACGACGCCCGCTATCTGCAAGCCTATATTGCCATGATGGATAATTTTGAATTTGATCTGGCACACGATACCTTTCAGACTTTGCGCTACACGGACCCGCAAAGCCGCTACTATGACACGGCACTTTACTCCGAGGCCATCGCTCAAGAGCAGCTGGGCAACCGGCAATTGGCTTTGACCAAGCTCACCGAACTGCGTGATCGCCATACCGGAATATCAATAGCAGGCATCGCCTGGCCACGTGACGAGTATGTATCAAGGCTTTGGTTTGATCGCAGCAACGAACGATTGCAATATTTACAAAATCACCAGAAAACAGCCAGCTCACTTGTCAGCCTCGAACCCTATGGACAATACGGTTTCGCGTGGCGTGCGGTGATCAGCGTTGATGGCTACGATTTAAACCTGCTGCTTAACCAAAGCCAGGTCACTGCTGACACCAGAATTGTCGATGCCAATGGATCTCCGATCAGAATCACAGACACTACGGCGTTCGCGGGTCGTGTTGAAGGCGAACCGGATTCATGGGCACGCATCACAGTCTCTGATAACAATCTGCGCGGAATGATTTCGGTACATGGAAAAAAACATAGCCTGGTTCCCACTGAAACCGGTGGCACCTTAAGCGATTTTAACCCGTTGTTGCTCGGTGATATTGACGGCAATATTTCAACCGAACCAGACCATGCTCTGTACCCGCCAAAGAGCAATGATCAATTTAACAATTACATGCGTAGCATCAAACTGGTGTCAGAACCGACGTTCGAAACAGGCACCGTCGGTCTGACCGCACTGATTGGTGTTGTTGTTGACAGTAAATTTAACAGTTACCACGGCGGCCGCGGGGCCGAGGAAGCGCGCGCAATATTAAATACAACTGATGGTATATTTCGGGAACAATTTGGCCTGGCGTTACAGATAGATACCATTATTGTTATTGACAGCCAGGATACTGATCCAATGAATCTTGGCAGTGTGACCATGGAAAGCATGATGCGGAATTTCAGCGAATATCGCAAAGCCAGCCCGGATTTAGGTGGTGATATAGCCATGGCCACACTGTTCAGCGGCAACAAGAACAGCGACTCTGCATTAGGTCTGGCATGGATCGGATCGGCTTGCAGAACCGATGGCTATGATGTTAGCGTAGTCTCTCCTTACCGCCTGCCCGCGCTTCTGTCTACGCATGAAATTGCCCATACATTAGGTGCACAACATGATTCAGATACCGCCTGTAGCAATGATTCGGGTAATGTCATGTGGCCCTATTTATCCAGTAGCACACGGCGAACATTTTCCAGCTGCAGTAAAGAATCAGTTCAGCAGGTCGTACTAGTCGGTAACTGTCTTATCGACACCATGGATATTGGCATAGACTTAAGCGTCAGTGCCACCGAAGTGATAGTCACTACATTTAACTACGACAACACCCGCAATACATCAGGTTCTGTTGTCAGATTAAGCACAGATGGTTTACAAAAACTGGCCTCCACACCCCCTGATTGTTCGCTTGAAAACAATGAACTTGTCTGTTCTGTGGCGGCCCTCGCACCCGGTGCAAGCAATCAACTTACTGTAGGGTTTCAAACTCCTCTGACACTACAGGAAAACGTGATTGCAAAAGTGCAGCCGGTGGGTTTTATGGATAGCCACCCCGACAACAACTCCATGAGCGGTGACATCAACGGCAACACTCAGTTACTTTACGACAGCAGCATTAACAATCCGGGTCTACCATCCGGTGCGCGCACTGGTATCAACGACAATTCTGCCGCTGGCGCGTTTAATCTGACAGACATTCTTTTTGCTACATTTATGTTGTTTTCACTCGGGTACTTCAAGCGCACTGGCAAGCGCGTGAAAGTCACTCATGTGTAAGTCGTTGCCAGAACCCGCAGGCGGAGAAACATCCTTTAGCTGATCGGAGCCGAATTCTGCAGGACGTTCGATATAGGCTGTTCGCAAACCGCATTCTCTGGCGGCGGCAAGATCATCATGATGTGCTGCCACCAACATGACTTGTTCCGGACGAACATCAAAAACATTCGCCACCCCCAAATAGGTATCGGGGTGCGGTTTGTAGGCTTTGAATACTTCAGCAGACAGGATAAGATCCCACGGCAAACCGGCATTTTTTGCCATATCTGCCAGCAACGATAAATTGCCGTTCGACAGAGAACAAGTGGTAAATCGAGTGTTGAGTCGATGCAGGCCACTGACAACATCAGGCCATGGTTGCAGCCTGTGCCAGGCAAGGTTCAGCTGCACACGCGCCGGCTCGTCAAGTTCAATATTAAATCCAGCAAGCACATCATCCAGGATGATGCGGTGCAGGTCATCAATTCTGGTCCAGCCCAGCTCACCAGACATTACTCTGGCCATCGCCGGCTTATATCCCGCCCGCCAGGCACGCACAAAGTCGGCCGCATCAACATCAAGCTGCATTTGCCGGACTTCACCTACGATGCTGCCGTGCCAGTCGACCACAGTTCCAAATACATCAAAAGCAAGAATTTTTACTTGTCGAAGATTTTCCAAACTCACGCCCGTCAGAAGTTAAGTACGCGTCTATCTTACCGGCCACAGGAGCAAGTGACCATTGTCATTACGCGGGAAGCGTCGGGGCTGGGTCAGGGTTAAAACACAGGAGCTGGCATGGGCCTGCGCTGGTTGCGAAGCTACTTTGTTATTGGAGCACGGCCGGTAGCTAATGCGTGATCAAGGTAGTCTATTCGATCCTGCCCCCAGAACACCTCATTCTCATAGACATAGCCTGGTGCGCCGACAACGTCGATTTCGATAGCATCCTGTGAATTGACACTGCGCAGTTCGGCAAAAGCATCGTCTTTAGACGCAGCAACTACTGCCTGACCATCGTGACCTGCTTTATTCAATAGATCTGCCAGCAGATTTTCGTCAGCTATCTGACGATCCTGCCCCCACAGCGCCTCACCAACACTGAACAGAAACGGACCCGGGTCTTTGCCCTGATCAGTTAAAACCGCGCAGCATAAGTCTGCTCGCTCGGGGTTTGTGGGAAAGCTGTCCGGCTGGGGAATAATGCTCAGCCCGCGAAAGTCCGCTACACGCTGCAATTCCGTCAAACGATAACGCTGACGCATAGGTGGACGCTGCGGCGGTGCCACGGCGCCTGAAACTTTCCACACCTCCATCAAATTTACCGGCTTGTAGTTAATCTGTTTCTTGTGTTTTTCTGCCACTGCTACAAAAGCATTGTGCCCCATCCAGGTAAAGGGCGAGTGTGAGGTGAAATAGTAATCAATATGTTCAGCCATCAGTTAACGCTCCGCATTTTGCGTCCTATCATCCATTTGCAGCACTAAGAATGCAAGCCCCAACAGGCTAGTCACAGCGGTATTTGCTGTGAATAGAAATTCCAGCCGTCCCGTCAGATAAATCCACATCCCGGTCGCATGGCCTTACAAGAGGTTGTCTCACTCGCTGGTTATGGGCTGACCCTCTTTGTACTGACGAGCTATCACGGATTTCACCACCTTCCGTTGCCAGAACCAGACACCAGCTAGCTCCTTAGCTTTACTCCCTCAGGATCAAAGGCCGCCCCGTCAAGCAACCTTGCATGATGAGGAACACCCAGCACCGCAACATCGTATTCAGCACCGGGCACCACATATTCAGTTTTTATAAAACACGACGCCAGTGACTGCTTGACGGTGTGCCCGTAGGCACCTGAACTCACCCGCCCGACAGGCGTTCCATCTTTAGCAAAAACCGGCTCGCCACCATGTGCATCAGCAGTTGTGACGTCAATTGATAACATGACCAACTTTTCGCGCGCCGGTTTCTGACTGAGTTCACACCAGACTTCACGCCCCAAAAATTCCGGCTTATCCATTTTTATCAAGCGCTCCAGACCGACTTCATGCGGCCAGTATTCCGGTGAATATTCCCGACCCCACGAGCCATAGCCCTTTTCAAGCCGCAGGCTCAACAGCGAACGCCCTCCCACCAGCCGTATCCCGAACTGCTTACCCTCAGCGAGCAGAGCATCAAAAAGCGCCACCTGCTGCTGCGTGGGAACGTAAATCTCCCAACCAAGATCACCGGTAAACGATACCCGCATGGACAAGGCATCTATACCGGCTATGGTCAGTTGCTTTGAACGCATGAACTTGAACGCATCATTACTTAGGTCGGCGTTGGTCATTCGTTGCAGCATCTCACGTGATTTAGGCCCGGCAATGCTAAATCCGCACCAGTCCTCGGTGCGTGACTCGAGCGTCACACCATCAGGCTTTGGCACCATATTCAAAAACCGTTGATGATACTTTTCCGCCATACCGGAACCAAACATCCAGAAGTGATCTTCAGCCAGCATCGTGATAGTAAAATCACCTGCGATTCCGCCACGCACTCCGAGCATGGGTGTCAGACAGGAGCGCCCCACTTCTTTGGGAACGTTGTTGGCGACAATTTTATCAAGCCAGGCACCACACCCGGGGCCCTTGATTTCGTATTTTGCATAGTTAGAAACATCGAGCATTCCAACAGATGATCGCAGGGCTTCACATTCATCACGCACCGCATTAAACCAGTCCTGACGTTCAAAGCCGTATTCTTCCTGCGGCTCTACCCCTTCAGCTGCAAACCATAGCGGATGCTCCCAGCCATAGTTCAACCCAAACACCGCACCCATCGCCTTTTGTTTTTCATAGACCGGACGCATTTTCAACGGCCGGCCCTCTTGCCTTTCTTCGTAGGGGAAGTGAATCTTGAAGCGATTGGCATAACAGTCTAATGCCCGTGCACGGGTGTAGGGTTTGGTCGCCCAGTCACCAAAGCGGGCGATATCCCACGGAAATAAATCAAGCTCCGGCTCACCTTCCACGATCCACTGCGCCGCCAGCAAGCCAAGCCCGCCAGACTGACTGAAGCCGGGAATGATTCCATTGCAGCAAAAGTAATTTTTAAGCTCAGGCACCGGACCAAACAATGCTGCACTGTCAGGCGACCAGATCATTGGACCATTGATAACCCGCTTTACCCCGGCTGAACCAAGCGCCGGAATTCGATCGCAGGCACTTTCAAGGTTATCTGAAATACGATCCAGATCATCGGGTAACAGCTCATGGCCAAAATCCAATGGTGTACCATTTTCGGCCCAAAACCGACCATCTTTTTCATAGGCACCCACCAATAGACCATTGCCTTCCTGGCGCAGGTAAAATTCTGCATCGCGATCTGCTATCGATGGCAGACGACGACCAGCTGCAACAATCTCAGGAATATCCTCGGTAACAAAGTACTGATGCTCCATGGGAATGAGCGGAATTTCCAACCCTGCCAGTCTGGCTACTTCACGCCCCCACAGACCGGCAGCGTTGATCAGGAACTCTGTGTGGATGGTGGCATCAGGGGTCACCACATCCCAGGTACCGTCAGCGCGTTGATTGGTTTCTATCACCGGGGTAAAGCGATGGATCTCGGCACCCGCATTACGCGCACCTTTGGCATAGGCGTGCGTCACACCGGAAGGATCTACATTGCCACCATCGGGTTCGAACATGGCGCATCGAATGCCATCCGTATTGAGCAAGGGGTGGAGATCGACAGCTTCCTTCAGTGACATCTCGTGGAATTCGACATCGAAGTAACGCGCTTTGGCCGCCTGCATACGCAATTGGTGTTCACGATCTTTGGTTTGCGCCAGATAAATAGAGCCTGGCTGAAAGATACCACAGCCCTGCCCGGTCTCGGCTTCGAGCTGCTTGTAGATTTTGATGGTGTAGTACTGCAGCTTTGAAATATTGTTGTTGTCGTGCAGACCGTGAATACCGGCTGCCGCATGCCAGGTGGAACCGGATGTTAATTCGTCACGTTCCAGCAACATAACATCTTTCCAGCCAAGCTTAGTCAGATGATAGAGAATGCTACAGCCAACCAGCCCGCCGCCGATGACCAGTGCACGTGTTTCAGTTTTCATTGCCATTTCCTTCCACCGTGGGACATCTTTTGTAAGCATGTCGATGAGCAATGATTGTGCATTACTCGTGTATAGCAAAACAAGTCTACAACGACCTGCCATGTGGTGAAAACGCAATATGCTTTTTTACGTTTAGGAATGGTACATTATTGGATCAGAAAAACACCCTGATGATTAACAGTGTATTACATGGTGATGGCAGCACAATTGAGGTGCATTGACTGAATCTGCACAAACAGGTTATGTCGCTTTACTGAATCGATCAATGCAGTAGGACATCAGATTGCTGGTGGAGCTATCGTGAGCGCCGGGGGCGCCGGAGTTGAGCTCTTGCAGAACGGTGGCGGCAAGTTGCTTGCCCAGTTCAACCCCCCATTGATCGTAGGAATTTAGCCCCCATATTTTTCCCTGCACAAAAACTTTATGCTCGTACAAGGCAATGAGCGCACCCAGCACCCGGGGTGTTATTTCTTCACACAACAACGTATTTGTTGGTCGGTTACCACTGAAAACTTTGTGAGGTGCTAACGCGTCTGTTTCCTCATTAGTTGATCCACCTGCACGCAATTCAGCCTGCACCTCAGATAAAGTCTTGCCTTTCATTAACGCTTCAGTCTGGGCGATGCAATTAGCCAGTAACATTTTATGATGCGCACCTACCGGGTTTTGCGATTTTGCAGCAGTGATAAAGTCAGCCGGTATCAAATCGGTTCCCTGGTGAATCAACTGGAAAAATGCGTGCTGGCCATTGGTGCCAGGCTCTCCCCAAAGTACCGCACCGGTCTTATAGTCGACGGCACTGCCATCCATCTGCACCGACTTTCCATTGCTTTCCATATCAAGCTGTTGCAAATAGGCCGGAAATCGATGGAGGTACTGATCATAAGGTGCAATAACATATGAACGGGCATTAAAAAAGTTGCCGTACCAGACACCCAGCAGTGCGAGTACTACCGGCAGGTTGTGCTGATACTCTGTCTGCACAAAGTGCTCATCCATTTCATGCGCCCCGTGCAACATGGCGTCAAAGTTATCGTTACCTATGCAAAGGCGAATAGATAGCCCGATACTGGACCACAAAGAGTATCGCCCGCCCACCCAGTCCCAGAATCGAAACATATTGTCAGTATCAATACCAAATTCAGACACGGCTTTTTCATTTGTTGAAACAGCGACAAAGTGCTTAGCAATTGCCGAGTTATCTGCACCGGAATCCAGAAACCATTGCCGGGCGGTTTGTGCATTGGCCAGCGTCTCTTGTGTGGTGAACGTTTTCGATGCGACAATAAATAAAGTGGTTTCAGCATTAATTTTTGCCAGCGCCTCACTGATATGAGAACCGTCAACATTGCTGACAAAATGAAACTCCAGATCTTCATGTTGCCAGGGCTTGAGCGCCTCGCACACCATTAGCGGGCCCAGATCCGATCCGCCAATACCTATATTTACCACGCTTTCAATTCGCTTACCGGTATAACCTGTCCACACACCATCGCGTACCTTGTCAACAAACTGCGCAGCATGCCTGGCTACCGCATGCACCTGCTTAACCACATCTTCACCGTCGACAAGCAGCGACTTACTGTCTGGCATGCGCAATGCTGTATGCAGCACCGAACGGTCTTCTGTGGCGTTTATTCGTTCACCGGCAAACATACGTTTTGCCTCTTTGGTGATATCTATTTTCCTGGCAAGTGCCAGCAGAAGGTCAAAGGTTTCACTGGTGATTCTGTTCTTGGAGTAGTCCAGTAGAATACCGCAGGCGCTGGCAGAAAACGTGTCAAAACGATTTTTGTCCTGTGCAAACATATCCCGCATTTGCAAAGACTCAATTTCATGGTAGTGCGACTGTAGTGCCTGCCACTCAGATAGTTTACGCAAATCGCGCATAGCGCTCTCCGTTTGGTTACTCAGGGTCGACTGGATTTTTTTGAAGAATAGACTGATACGGTGCTGGCTTTAAGCATACGGCTTTAGCGACTACAGGTAAATCACAAGACGGTGAGAAAGGTGACATGGCGGCTTAGCCGCCATGCGTAACAGCGTTAAATGCTACCGGCTAACCAACAGCCGGTTATCAGGTGTCGTTGCGCAGCTTCCAGATATCGCGGTTATAATCGCTTATTGTTCTGTCAGACGAGAACTTCCCACTCTTAGCTGTATTGAGGATAGTCATTGTTGTCCAGCGCTCGATATCACGATAGGCATCGGCAGCTTGTTGTTGCGCGTCTACATATGACCGGAAGTCGGCAGCGACCATCCAGGGATCCTTGGGGTTGCGGATGCTCTGCGAGATCGAATCAAATATTCCGGGCTCAAACTGACTGAAAAATCCACTTTCCAGTAGATTCATCACCTGCCTGAAGCCTTCATCCGCATCTATAATAGCATTCGGGTTATAGTACTTGCGTTGCTCTTCGACTTCCGCCGCGGTCAGGCCGAACAAAAAGAAATTCTCATCTCCAACTTCTTCACGTATCTCGATATTTGCACCATCAAGTGTACCGATAGTGGCAGCGCCATTCATCATGAATTTCATATTGCCGGTACCGGAGGCCTCTTTACCCGCGGTAGAAATCTGCTCTGATAAATCGGTACCGGCACAGATCACTTCCATGGCTGAAACCCGGTAATTCGGGATGAATGCCAGCTTCAGTTTACTGCCAACTTCAGGATCTTCGTTGATCACTTTGGCAACATTATTGACCAGTTTGATAATTTGTTTTGCCATGTAGTAACCGGGCGCTGCTTTACCGCCAATCAATACACTACGCGGTGTCCAGTTACCGGTATCACCATTTTTTATCCGGCAATACAAATGCATCACATGAAGTACGTTAAGCAGTTGGCGCTTGTACTCGTGTATGCGCTTGACCTGTACATCAAACATACTTTCAATATCGAACCTGACACCACAGTCCTCGGCCACCATGTCGGCCAGTCGCCGCTTGTTTTCAAATTTTACGTGACGCCATTCAGACCTCAATTTAGTGTCGTTTACGTGCTGGCTGAGACTATCGAGTTTCGATAAATCAGTAACCCACTCATTACCAATAGTGTCATTGAGCAAGGTACGCAGTGCCGGATTACACGCCGCCAGCCAGCGCCTTGGAGTAACACCGTTGGTTTTGTTGTTGAATTTGTTCGGCCATAGCTCACAGAATTCGCTAAACAGCCCCTGCTTCAACAAATCTGTATGCAACGCCGCAACACCATTGACAGAGAAGCTGCCCACAATCGCCAGATAAGCCATGCGTACCTGTGGTTCCGGCCCCTCTTCAATTATTGACATGCGTCGCTGGCGATCAGTATCTCCCGGCCATTTCATTGAAACCTCATGCAGAAATCGGGCATTAATTTCAAAAATGATATCGACTACACGCGGCAGCAGTTGTCGAAACAGACTCACCGACCAGCGCTCAAGCGCTTCGGGCAGCAGCGTATGGTTTGTATACGCCATTGTTTCCGAGGTAATCTCCCACGATCGGTTCCAGCTCAGCTCATAGTCATCCATCAACAATCGCATGAGTTCCGCCACGGCAATTGAAGGGTGGGTATCATTGAGTTGAAAACAATTTTTAGCACTAAACTGATCAAAGTTGACGCCGTTGACTGCCACCCATTCTGCCAACACATCCTGCAGACTCGCAGAGGCCAGAAAGTACTGCTGACGCAAGCGTAGCTCTTTACCGTTTTCGCTGCTGTCATTCGGGTACAGCACCATCGATATATGCTCTGCCTCGTTTTTTGATGCGACAGATTCTGTATATCGACCCGCGTTAAACTCACCAAGCTCAAACTCATCTGAGGCCGCGGCCTTCCAAAGTCGCAGGGTATTGACGGTACCATTTTCGAAACCGGGGATTGGTGTGTCGTGCGGGACTGCAAGTACCGTTTCAGTATCAACCCAACGAACCCGTGTAGCCCCTTCAGCATTTACATAGAATTCACTGCGGCCGCCGAATTTTACGCGCCGAGTATCTTGCGGCCGTTTGATTTCCCATATATAGCCGTCTCGCAGCCAGTGATCAGGTTCTTCTATCTGCGCACCGTCCTGGATAACCTGCCTGAACATACCGTACTCATATCGAATACCGTAGCCCACAACCGGCAATTCAAGAGTGGCACAGCTGTCCAGAAAACACGCTGCCAATCGCCCCAGACCGCCATTTCCCAGACCGGCATCCATTTCCTGCTCTTCGATTTCCTCGACCGCGATTCCATAACTGTAAAGGGCTTCTTTTACCGCACTTTCCAGGTTGAGGTTCAGTGTGGCGTTACCCAGTGCACGGCCCATCAGAAACTCAAGCGACAGATAGTACGCCTGCTTACAGCCTGACTCTTTATATTTCTTTTTGGTCGCCGTCCAGCGCTCCATCATGCGGTCGCGGACTGTCAGAGCCAGTGCTTCATATTTCTCACGTGCGTCTGAGTGTTCTTCGGGGCACCCCAGCGTATGCCCCAGATGGCGCCTGAAGTCATGGTCTATTGCCGGACTATCCATTTCCAGTGGTGCCAGGGCCTTGATTTTTTTCATCATAAATCTCTAATCTAAACCTAAATTAACTAGTCTGGACCATCACCGGCTTATAGACACATACCGAACTTGCCCTAACAATCGTTTTTTTCTCTTTTTTGATTTTTTCATGAGCAGGCAGTACGGCAGTATCAAGCTGGCACTCCCATTCATTGGCGTTTGCGGCGATTGGGAAATAAAATTCAACGTCTTCTCGACTCGAATTGAAAAAGATGCAGAGACAGTGACCTGTACTGCCCTCTGATTGCAATAATCCAACACAGCGCGCAAAAGACTCACTCCACTGATCTTCAGTCATTTCATGACCTGACGGACTGATCCACTGAATTTCGGGAATTCCATCGCCGCCTTCAGTGGCATGAACAAATCTGCGCCGACGCAACAGCGGTTCGGATTTGCGCAAGGCTACCAGTGCCTGAACAAAATCAAGAAACTCTGACTGCTCATCCTTCAATGACCAGTTCAGCCAGTTTATTTCGTTGTCCTGGCAATAGGCGTTGTTGTTTCCGTTCTGCGTTCGACCAAATTCATCACCGGACAACAACATCGGAACACCTTGCGACAACAGCAGTGTTGCCAGCAAATTGCGCCGCTGAAGATCTCTGAAGGAGTTAATCGCTGGATCATCTGTAGCGCCTTCAACACCATAGTTATCGGTATAGTTCGCCTGGTGACCATCGTTATTGTCTTCACCGTTAGCCTCGTTATGACGATCCTGATAGGACACTGTATCCATCAGCGTGAAACCATCGTGAGTCGTGACAAGGTTAACACTTGAACACGATCCTCTTCCGCTGTGCTCAAAAATATCACTCGAACCATGAACCCGACGTGCCAGCTCCGGCAGCATGCCTTCCTCGCTGCGCCAGTACCGACGAACTGAATCACGGTATTTATCATTCCATTCCGACCAGCCAGCCGGGAACGCACCCAACTGATAGCCACCGGGACCGATGTCCCAGGGTTCAGCGATTAACTTCACTTTCGATAGCACTGGATCCTGCCTTACCGCATCGAGAAATCCGCCCCTGTTATCAAAACCATGAGGTTCACGCGCAAGTGTTGACGCAAGATCAAACCTGAAACCATCGATATGCATGTCTGTGACCCAGTAGCGCAGGCTGTCCATCACCATCTGCAGCACCCGGGGATGACCGACGTTTAGCGTATTTCCACAGCCGGTATCGTTGATGTAGAAGCGCGGGTCACCATCAACCAGCCTATAATATGAACGGTTATCTATGCCTCGAAAAGAAAGTGATGGACCACGGTGATCGCCTTCACAGGTATGGTTGTAAACTACATCAAGTATAACCTCGAGCCCCGCATCGTGTAGTTTGCGCACCATTGTTTTAACTTCGCCCAGCCCGCCGCCGGAGAAATAGCGTTGCTCGGGTGCAAAGAAATTTAGCGTGCTATAACCCCAGAAGTTGCGCAACCCCTTGTCGACCAGAAACCTGTCATCAACAAAGTGGTGAATAGGGAGTAACTCAACACTGGTGACGCCCAGTGCTTTCAGATGCGCTATCGATGCCGGATCGGAGAGGCCGGCGTAACAACCGCGGCTCTCCTGTGCGACTGCCTCGTGCATGATGGAAAATCCACGAACATGGGTTTCGTAAATAATACTGTCTGCCGGGTGAATTTGCGGCGCTCTGTCATCGCCCCAGGTAAAAGCTGAATCAACAACTACACACTTAGGCATGCCGCGCGCATTGTCGCGACGATCAAAAGACAAATCCTGCTTGCCACTGCCACCGCGGTAGGCCAGATGATTATCAGACCACTTTAGCTCACCATCGATTAAACGCGCGTAAGGGTCAATCAACAGTTTATTGGGATTGAACCGCAAACCCTGGTGCGGATCGTAAGCTCCATGAACGCGGTAACCATACTTGTCACCCGGTCGACAATCAGGCACGTAGCCATGCCACACCTGATCGGTGCATTCGGGCAATGTGAGGCGTGCTCTTTCATGGCGACCGCTGTCGTCAAACAGACACAGTTCAACCCGTTGCGCGTCCGCAGAAAATAGTGCGAAATTTACACCGCTGCCATCCCAGCTTGCGCCGAGCGTGTGATGATAGCCTGGCAAAATTTCAATCTGCTGCGTTGTGGACAATCTATTTCTCTGTCACTGTGTGAGGAAATTGCACTGAAAGTGTAACGCCAGCCACATTACGAGCACTAATTTCGCACCGACCGGCCGATCTCTTATTGTAACGACAATTACACAGCGAGGTTAAGCTGACAGCCATCAGACTGGTAAAACCCGGCCGGCAGCCTCAAATTTACACACTGAGACAATCTCTTGACTCCAGAACGCTTCAGAAAAACCAGCCGGCTCTACATCGCCTTACTTGTGCTGATATTACTGCCTGTTGCCGGGTTTTCGACGACCAACGCAAATGCCGCCACCATAGTATTGGCCGATTGCATTGATTTTATCAATGAAGCGCCGCCGCGAGTCAGTTGTGGCTTTGTATCAGTACCCCGTAATCATGACAAAACTGACAGTCGCGATAGAATAGAACTGCCAGTGCTAATCGCAAGATCAACCCGATCCCTTAGCCCCAACACAGAACGAGCGGTACTGATACCCGGCGGTGGCGGCCCGGGGGCTTCAATGGGTTTCGGATACCTGTATTCCAGCGGAGAGTATCTTCAGCCCTACCAGAGCCTTCGACAGGCTGGATACGACATCGTTATTATCGATCAGCGCGGTGCGGGTTTCGCGACCCCGCGACTAAACTGCACAGAAACAATCGATGTATTTAAATCGCTGGCTACACAAAATCGAACCCTGGCACAGGAAATCCGCGAATACCACCATGCGATCGCTGCGTGTAGAAAAAGACTCAACACGCTGTATGGTGACCTATCGCCATTTGATACTCGACAGTCCGCCCTTGATTTTTTAACCATAATGGAGGGCCTGCCGTACCGCCGATGGAGCACAATCGCAACATCTTATGCCACGGTACTGGCTCAAGCGATGCTGATCGAGCAACCAAATGCCTTTGAAACTGTTGTACTGGACTCACCAGTGCCTCTGGATTATCAGCAACCCATTACAAAAGAGGTAACGCACAAGGCAATTGTTAAAACCATCAATCGCTGTCGGCAAACGCAGCAGTGCAATTCACGCTACCCGGCACTCGCCAGCCAATTCAACGATATTCTGATTCGCGCCCGTACACGTCCGTATGGCATAAAAATACAAACCTATGAGCCAGACGGCGGAGGCAAATACAAAACACTGATAATCGACGACAACGCGATTTTGGCCATCTTTTTTACCGCTATATACAACAACGATTCAATTGCAATGCTGCCACTGGTCATTGATAAACTGCACAAGGGACGCAAGCAGGCTCTTAAAACCTTCACCGAAGAATTCTGGTATCAGAGCACAGACCTTGATTACGCAGACGGCCTGAACATGACAATTCACTGTAAGGAAAGACAGATACTTGAAGACAAATACCTTGCAGACCATCCAACGTTTCTGAATACCCTGTCTGCCGATTCAAGACAAGCACTGGCTGCTCAGCCAGAGCTATGCAAAGCGTGGCATGTAAAACCGGACAACAAACTACTGCCAACCAAGGACTTCAACACAAGGACGCTGGTGCTGGCGGGCAGCCTCGACCCGGTAATTAGTCAGGCCGATATCAACAACACCACAGATAATTTTAGCGATGCCACCATCGCAATCGTTCAAGGCGCTGGCCACTCTGTATGGTTCCAAAGCGAGTGCGCGCGCGAACAAGTGATGAGATTTATCGACGACTCGGACACCACACTCACACTAGATTCGTGCAAATACTCCCTGCCCGCTTTTAAATGAAGACACTTTACCCGGTCGATTAAAAACCTGCCTTGACCTCAACCACCTCACCGTCAAAACGACCGACAAGCCCCTCTAAATCCGCCAAGACCTCTCGTAATACATCCTGATCGGTACCCCGTGCCACCAGTGACACCCGGGAGGTCGCATTGGACTTACCCGGGTAACTGCCTAAATCTATCTGCGGATATTTTTCCTGTAATTCACCCAGTGGCCTGGAAATTATCCCTTCAGGTAAATTACACACCACGGTTACACTGTAGATTACCGCACCATGCTCAAGCGTCGGCAATATATTGGCAAACATTGCTTGCATAATTCTGGGAACACCGGCCATCACATAGACATTTTCAACACAAAAGCCTGGAGCAACTGATACTGGATTTTCGATCAGAACACCTCCCTGCGGAACGTTTGCCATTCGCATACGGGCTTCGTTAACCTCTACATCACGACTTTGAAAATACTCCGTTAACAGTTTAACAGCCTGCGGATGCTGCAACAGCGGCACACCAAACGCGTTAGCAACGCACTGCGCTGTAATATCATCATGGGTTGGGCCGATACCCCCTGTGGTAAAAACGTAGTCGTACTGGTGTCGCAAGGTATTTACTGCATCCACTATCACCGCTTCTATGTCCGCAATAACCCGACACTCACAAACCTGGATACCGACAGCGCATAAGTGTTCTGCAATGTGCTGAAGGTTAATATCCTGCGTTCGGCCCGATAAAATTTCATTGCCAATTAGAATCACAGCCGCGGTAGGGTTTGACGTCATGGTTTATCCCGGTTCAATATATGACACTAGTGTCTCAATCCAGAGGAAATACAGCAATCGTTTTACTGCAAATCACTGACTACAAAAGTCAACGCACTGCATCTGGTTTAAACGATTCTGCACGAGCCCGTTATGAACAGAAAACAAACTGTCAAATGAAGAACAAAGCAACTGAAATTCGTTTGAGCGAATCAGCTCGACTGGTATTGATCGACAACTTCTTAAGCCCACTGGAAGAACAACAACTATTTGCCTCTTGCGAGAAAGAGTTTACCTGGGAACAATCGGAAATTGCTATGTTTGGCAAGCGTGTTCCTATCCCAAGGCTCAATGCATGGTTTGGAGATTATGCATACAGCTATTCAGGTAAAACTTTTGCGCCAAAGGTACTGCCGCCTGCGCTGATGAATGTAATGGTTCGGATTGAAAACGAATTCTCACTGGATCTGAACAGCGTTCTGGCTAACCTGTACCGTGACGGCAGCGATTGTATGGGCTGGCACAGCGATGACGAAGCCTCGCTGGGTGTCGATCCACAGATAGCATCAGTAAGTCTGGGAGGCAGCAGACGCTTCGTGATCAGAAACAGACAGGATAAAAGCGATAAACATGAGGTGTTGTTGACCGGAGGCAGTGTGGTTTTGATGCTTGGTACATTCCAACATCACTGGCAACATTGCGTGCCAAAAACAAAAAAAACCGCCTCGAAGCGAATCAATCTGACTTTTCGCCTGATTTACCCGACAGCGAAACCCGGCAAATCTACTCCGGCGAAACGATCAGAAGTCTAACGAAAACGCCCAGCTACTTGTGGGCTAGCCTCAGGAACGTCTTGTTACAATTGCCATCGCTATTGCTGAAATAGCCAGGCACATAAACACAGCCAGCATCTTGGGATATCCTTAGAGCTTTGTAGCAGCCCTTTCCTAATAACATAGTACAGCCCCCACAGAATCTTGACTGTGCAGACCGCCTTACCTTTTATGAATGCTTTTGGCACTATAAAACGGATGGGGTTAATGGTGCGCCCGGAAGGATTCGAACCTCCGACCACCTGGTTCGTAGCCAGGTACTCTATCCAGCTGAGCTACGGGCGCTCATATCCGCGCAAGTATGACGTTGTTGATACGAAACTTCAAGCACTTGTTTAATGGCGGAGAGAGAGGGATTCGAACCCTCGATGGAGCTATAAACCCCATACTCCCTTAGCAGGGGAGCGCCTTCAGCCACTCGGCCATCTCTCCGTTTCCAAGCATGCAAGCTTATATTGTGGGACAGTAAAGTCAAACATAAAAACGAAAAAACCGCTCAATGAGCGGTTTCCATCTCCTCAGTATAGCAGAAAATCTATGTTTTAACGATTATTCGCCAAAATATAGTCAGTGCTAACCCTGGGTGCCAGAAGATTCAGCGGTAGAATAGCCACTGATGTCGGTGGCATTGTCGCTGTCACTCGCGCTATCGTCGTGGGCGGTCCCTCTTTCGGCTGAAGCCTGTTGTTCACGTTTAATGCGTTCGTAGATTTCTTCTCGGTGAACCGCAACCTCTTTAGGTGCATTGACACCAATCCGGACTTGATTTCCTTTCACACCCAATACCGTGACCGTTACCTCGTCGCCGATCATGAGGGTTTCACCGACGCGTCGGGTAAGTATTAGCATTGTTACTCCGTAGATTTAAAATAATTTGAAGCATTATATTCTGATTCTGCGTCAAAATCGCGGCAGAACCCGTCTTAGTTTTTACAACCTTCACTACCATATTCCAACTTTCGGCCAATTGAACCCCAACCGTTGCCAATGTCACACATGTTGACATTCCATATTAGTAAAATGCAATGAGAAAGATGGTTTTCGCTGGTCTGTTACAGCGCCAGCAGCAAACTGCCAGGACTTTAACTCTGCTGAGTTTCCGAAAGCTCAAACGTTTCGTGTAACGTTCTTACGGCCAACTCCAGATATTTTTCATCAATGAGCACCGAAATTTTTATTTCAGACGTTGAGATCATCAGGATATTAATAGCCTCCTTCGCCAACGCCTCGAACATGGTACTGGCAATACCGGCATGTGAACGCATACCGACTCCTACTATCGATACTTTAGCAATATCTGTTCTGCCAGACATATCGGCCGCCCCCAGATCGGTGGCCAGCTGCTGCACAATTGAATAGGTTTTGTCATAGTCAATTCGGTTAACCGTGAATGTAAAGTCCGTGATGTTATCACCAGACACATTTTGCACGATCATATCGACCTCGACATTTGCATTTGCGACCGGCCCGACTATCGCGTGCGCTATGCCGGGTGTGTCCGGCACACCTCTAATCGTAATCTGGGCTTCATCGCGATTAAATGCAATGCCCGAAATTAAAGCCTGTTCCAAAGCGTTGTCCTCGTTGTCTGTTGTTATCAGCGTGCCCTCACCTTCGGTAAATGACGAAAGCACTCTTAGGGTCACGTTATATTTGCCAGCAAACTCTACCGCTCTGATCTGCAAAACCTTGGAACCAAGGCTTGCCATTTCCAACATTTCTTCGAAAGTCACGCGGGACATTCTGCGCGCGTTGGGAACGACCCGCGGATCAGTGGTATAAACGCCATCAACATCAGTGTATATCTGGCACTCATCAGCTTTCAGCGCCGCGGCCATTGCCACCGCCGATGTATCAGAACCGCCACGACCAAGCGTTGTTACATCTCCTTCATCATTGATACCTTGAAACCCCGCAATCACAACTACCCTGCCTTTGTTCAGGTCGGCCATGACTTTTTCAGTATTTATATCCGTGATACGAGCTTTGCTGTAGGAGTTGTCGGTACGGATACCTGCCTGTGCGCCAGTGTATGATCGTGCCTCCTGCCCTAACTCTCCCAGCGCCATACAAAGCAGCGCAGTGGTTACCTGCTCACCTGTCGACACCAGGACATCCATCTCACGAGGCTTTGGCTGTTTACTTATTTCGCCAGCGAGTCCGATAAGACGATTGGTTTCACCAGACATAGCCGACACAACAACTACGACCTGATTACCATCGTCTACGGATTTTTTTACGCGTTGGGCGACTGCAATTATTCTTTCAGGCGACCCCACCGAGGTGCCGCCATATTTTTGTACCAGTAAGCTCATGATGTCTTTAGTTGTTCAGTTATCCATGCCGGTACGCTGGCCAGCGCCGCACTCAGTTTTGCAGGCTCAGTGCCGCCAGCCTGAGCCAGATCCGGTCGGCCACCGCCTTTGCCACCAACCTGCAAGGCCACATGATTTACAAGCTCCCCGGCCTTAACACGAGATGTAGCATCTTTACTGACACCCGCGATTAAACGAACTTTATCGCCGTCCTTACTGCCCAGAACAATGGCCGATGTACCTAACTTGTCTTTCAGTTTATCCATTGCTTCACGAAGCGACCTGGCGTCTGCATTTTCCATTTCGACTGCCAACACTTTTACACCGTCAATATCTATAGCATCAGCCAGCATACCATCCCCTGCCTTTGACGCGATGACGGATTTTAATCGATCAAGTTCTTTACTCAACTCTTTATTTTGATCAGTGAGTTGCACTATGCGCTGATCGACTTTTTCAAGAGGTGTTTTCAGGGTGCCTGCGATACTTTGCAGGGTCTGATGTTGCTTAACGGTATACTCAATGGCAGCTGCCCCGGTAACCGCCTCTACGCGTCTCACCCCTGAGGCAACGCCCGTTTCTCCGATAATTCTAAAAAGACCTATATCGCCGCTTCGTGACACATGCGTGCCACCGCATAGTTCAGTGGAATGCTCACCGATCTCAACCACCCGGACTACGTCACCGTACTTTTCTCCGAATAAGGCCATTGCACCCTTTTCCCTGGCATCTTCCATACTCATTTCTGCGGTATGTGCCTGACTGTTCTGTCGCACCTGATCATTAACCCAGGTTTCGATTGCACTGAGATGTTGCGGTGATACAGGTTCGCCGTGCGAGAAGTCAAACCGCAGGTTACCCGGTGTCACCAGAGAGCCTTTCTGTTGAACATGATCACCCAGTGCCCGCCTGAGCCCTGCATGCAACAGGTGGGTCGCAGAGTGATTGCGAACGGTAGCGCCACGACGGCCTTCGTCAACACTGGCAACCACTTCATCGCCACAGGTCAACTTACCACTGACCAACGCTCCGTAATGCAGAAATGCAGACGCAGACTTTTGAGTATCGATCACACTAAATTCAGCACCTGTGCTGCGCAGAAATCCGTTATCACCGACCTGCCCGCCGGACTCACCATAGAATGGTGTTTTATCCAGAACGATAATTACCGGCTTAAAATTTTCTGAATCAATTTCAATGGCCGGGTCAAACGTCACGCTGTCAACGGCATTGCCATCGATAAAAATATTCTTCACCACGGCGGTGTCGGTTAAGTGATCGTAGCCACGAAATTCGGTGACCGTATCGACATTAACCTTTGTTGCCCCGGCACTGGCAAACTGACTGGCAGCTCTTGCTCTGGTGCGCTGTTCTTCCATCCGCAGCTCAAAACCGGACTCGTCAATTTTCAAATCGCGCTCACGCGCAATGTCTGCGGTAAGGTCAAGCGGAAAACCGTAAGTATCATATAGCTTAAATAGAACGTCACCAGGTACTGTGTCAGACTGCAGGCGCGAGAAATCGTCTTCAAGTATTTTCATTCCCTGACTTAGAGTTTCAGCAAAACGTAACTCTTCAGCCAGCAACGCATCGGCGACTTGCTGTTTTGCAGCGCTTAGCTCCGGGAAAGCATCACCCATTAATTCTGACAGTGGCTCAACCAGTTGGTAGAAGAATGGATCTGTCTTACCCAGATTATGTCCGTGACGCGCAGCACGTCTAATGATTCGTCGCAGCACATAGCCACGCCCCTCCTTAGATGGCAACACACCATCAACAATCATAAAAGCACAGGATCGGATGTGATCAGCAATCACGTTTAAAGACGGACTGTCTGAATCACTAACACCCGTCACTGACTTAACGTGTTTTAGTAAATCTGCAAATAAGTCAATTTCGTAGTTGTTGTGCACATGTTGCATGACAGCAGCGATTCGCTCCAGCCCCATACCGGTATCGACACTGGGCTTGGGCAACGGGGTAAGAGTACCGTCCGCAGCACGATCGAACTGCATGAAAACCAGATTCCAGATTTCAATATATCGATCGCCATCTTCGTCCGGTGTGCCCGGAGGACCGCCAAAGACATCGGGGCCGTGATCGTAGAATATTTCTGAACAAGGTCCGCAGGGGCCGGTATCGCCCATCTGCCAGAAATTGTCCTTAGCGCCAATTCTGGCAATACGTTCTTCGGGTACACCGATATTTTTGGCCCAGAGTTCGTAGGCTTCATCGTCTTCTTCAAACACCGTGACCCACAATTTGTCGGCCGGCAGCTGCAACACTACGGTTAGAAATTCCCAGGCATAATTGATGGCGTCTTCTTTAAAGTAGTCGCCGAAACTGAAGTTGCCCAGCATCTCGAAAAACGTGTGATGGCGGGCGGTATAGCCTACGTTCTCAAGATCATTATGCTTACCACCGGCGCGCACGCAACGCTGTGAAGTGGTGGCGCGGTTGTAGGCGCGTTTTTCAAGACCGAGAAACAAGTCTTTGAATTGCACCATACCCGCGTTGGTAAACAGCAAAGTCGCATCATTGCCCGGTACAAGCGGGCTTGATTTAACAATCTCATGTCCTTTACTTTCAAAGAAAGTAAGGAATCGATTTCTTATGTCAGAGGTTGATAACATGATTTTTTATCAAAGGTTGGAGACAGCTGCAGGCAGGTATGGCAAGCGGACCGCAATGGCCAGGTTGGTGCCTATTCTACACGCTGCCGAAGCTGATTGATTGCCGCACTGATTTGCGAGTGATTATAGCCACGAGAATGCAAGAAACGTTGCATGCGAGCTCGATCCGACGCGCTTTTACCAAAATCCACATCTGCTGTAACCCTGCCACAGCTGTTGTCCGGGTCACCGTATTTTTTTAACAAAGCGCTCACTGCATTGCTTATCCAGTTGACTTCCGTTTCAGCAATGGCATCGGCGATAACTTCTCTGGAGAGTTTTCGAGTCTGCAGATCCGCAGTTATTTTGTTCGGGCCAAATCCCCTGTTCACTCGCATGCGGGTGTAGGATTCAGCGAATCTTACGTCGCACTGTAAACCTTTCTCTGCCAATTGATCAAGCGCTATGTCAATTTCTGCGGCTGGCAGATTGCGCTGTAACAGCTTTTCCCGAAGTTCCAGCCGACCGTGCTCGCGTCTGGACAGCAATCGAACGGCGCGATGCCGAACGGTGCTTATAGATTTTGCGGTCGGGGCGGTTTCTTCGAGATCAGTCTCGCCGGCCAGATCATCAGGGCAGCCGTCGATTTCGACGGCGTCCGGAATGGCGGTACAATCAGCCTTTTTGTTCGGCCACATCAGGTGTATCTTCAGCTAACTCTTCGACGGCACCGCCCGGCTTTGGCAACAGAAGTTCCCGAAGTTTGGTGTCGAGCTGCGCAATCATCTCCGGGTTCTCTTTCATGTGATTTCGCACATTGTCCTTGCCCTGGCCAATTCTGTCGCCGTTATAGCTGTACCAGGCACCCGCCTTTTCAATCAGTCCGTTTTTCACCCCCAGATCAATGAGCTCACCCTCGTGTGATGTGCCCTCTCCGTAGAGAATTTCAAATTCGGCTTGTTTAAACGGCGGGGCCATTTTATTTTTCACGACTTTGACACGGGTGTCGTTGCCAATAATTTCATCGCCCTTTTTAATTGATCCGATACGACGGATATCCAGTCTGACGGATGAATAAAACTTTAGCGCGTTACCGCCAGTGGTGGTCTCCGGGCTACCGAACATGACACCGATTTTCATACGGATCTGGTTGATAAAAACTACCAGTGTATTAGAACGTTTGATATTTGCGGTAAGTTTTCTCAACGCCTGGGACATTAATCGGGCATGCAGACCGACGTGATGATCACCCATGTCGCCTTCAATTTCTGCCTTTGGTGTCAACGCCGCCACTGAGTCGACAACGACGATATCTACTGCTGCAGATCGCACCAGCATGTCAGCAATTTCAAGCGCCTGATCACCGGTATCCGGCTGAGAAACCAGCAGATCGTCAACATTAACACCCAGCTTTTCAGCATAGGCCGGATCAAGTGCGTGCTCTGCATCTATGAACGCTGCCGTGCCACCAGCTTTTTGACATTCTGCAATTGCCTGCAGCGTAAGCGTGGTTTTACCGGAAGATTCCGGACCATATATTTCGCAGATTCGCCCCTTTGGCAGACCGCCTATACCCAATGCAATATCGAGCGTGAGCGATCCGGTGGACACTACCTCGATATCGCGACTGATCTGTGAATCGCCCATGCGCATTACAGCGCCCTTGCCAAATTGCTTCTCTATTTGACCGAGTGCTGCGCTTAAGGCTTTCTTTTTGTTGTCATCCACGTGATGGACTCCTGAGGTTACGTCTGCGAGGTCCCGAATTATCTCACAAACACCGCAGCCATCACAGCCTTACACGGTATTTAGTTCCTGCTATTTCACGCCTCAAAGGGCATCGTAAAGTTAGTGCCTTAAAGGGACTTCCATCGCATCAGAAACGATACACTTGATCAGTCCGCGAATCGCCTCAGTCACTGTCTGATCACGAACTGCCGCCCGATCACCTTTAAAAACAAAGTGTCTGGTGCTATGACCGTAATTATCACTGGCCCAGGCAATCCAGACTGTGCCAACAGGTTTAGCATCACTGCCACCGGCGGGCCCGGCCACACCGCTGACTGATACTGCCAGCGACGCATTGCTGCTCGCCAGTGCACCCTGTGCCATCTGCGCAACTGTGGCGCCACTGACCGCGCCCTGCTGTTGCAGAGTCTCCAGGGTAACCCCCAGCATTTCACGCTTTGACTCATTACTGTAGGTAACAAAACCGCGATCAAACCAGTCCGAACTCCCGGCAAGCCCGGTAAACGTCGCAGAGATAAGTCCGCCGGTACAGGATTCCGCCGTGGCGATTTTCACCTGTTCTGTCATTGCCAGTGATGCCAGCTCGCGCAGCAATGTCTGTTGTTCAATGCTCATTAATAGTCCGCTTTTTCTTAAGTTGTGCGACCTTCAAATGGTACGAATGAGAGCCTGCCATATGGTTTGCGCCAACGCGAAGCTAGCAGACGATGGCGATCATTTTCAAGCCGCGCTCTTTATCAGGCAACGCCGAAGCTTACTAATCGACGGTCACACTACACTAGTGTAAAACACGCCACGACACCACCAAGCGTGATACAGACAAGTCCATTCATTACTTTCTGATCAACATTAGCTGCCGATTCGATACAATGTCCGAATGAGCACAGTAGCGACCGCCAAACAAACCCCCATGATGCGCCAGTACCTGGGGCTCAAAGCCGAGTATCCTGACACCCTGCTTTTCTATCGCATGGGAGATTTTTACGAGCTGTTTTTCGATGACGCCAAACGCGCCTCGGAATTACTGTCGATCACACTGACTGCGCGCGGCCAGTCTTCCGGCCAACCAATCCCGATGGCCGGGGTGCCGCAACATTCAGTGGAAGGCTATTTAGCAAAACTGGTGGCTCGCGGAGAGTCGGTAGCCCTGTGCGAACAAATTGGCGATCCTGCCACCAGCAAAGGTCCGGTTGAACGAAAAATTGTCCGTGTCCTCACACCCGGCACTGTGACCGACGAAGCTCTGCTGGAAGATCGGCAACAATGCCTGCTCACCGCGGTCGCCATCGACGGCGACTGGTTCGGGGTTGCCAGTATCGATCTTGCAGTGGGTGTAATACAGGTATCCGAATTTCAAACGCAGCAAATGCTGCTGGCAGAAATTGCCCGACTGAAACCGTCCGAGCTGCTTATCAGTGAAGAACACTTAGCGACAGATCAATTTGCAGGGTACACGGTCCGCCCCCGACCCGCATGGCACTTCGATGCAAAAAGCGCCAGCGAACAGTTGTGCAAGTTATTTGGCACTAAAGACCTGCGCGGTTTTGGCTGTGAAGCACTTTATCGCGCCACCGGTGCTGCCGGCTGTGTTCTCAATTATGTACGTGAAACTCATCGTGGCACACCACCACATATTTCAGGCATCAGTACTGAATCACCCAAGGATGCGCTGGCTCTGGATGCCGCAACCCGTCGCAACCTTGAAATAGATACCAGCATCAGCGGACAACCGGGCGCCACGCTGCGCGCGCTACTGGATAAAACCTGCACCAGTATGGGTGGCCGCCTGCTTACCCGCTGGCTAAACCGCCCGGTGCGCGACCACGCACTGCTAAACACCCGCCTCGACTGCATCGATAAATTCCTCGCTGACAAAGACTTCGCAGCAGACCTGGCTGGCATACTGCGCGGCATATCAGATGTCGAAAGAATACTCACACGAGTCTCTATTGGCAGTGCCCGCCCGAGAGATTTATTAAGCCTTCGCGATACCTTGCGAGCACTGCCGGATCTACACTCGCTTATCAACAACAAGTCAGATGCCTTGCTGGATAACATCGCCGATTGTCTGGATGGCTTTGACTCAGAGCGCTCGCTGCTAAACAACGCACTGGCGGACGAGCCACCAGCGCTGTTAAAAGACGGTGGTGCTATTCGCAGCGGTTACGACACCACACTTGATGAACTGCGAACACTCAGCGATAACGCAGACGGCTATCTGGCCGATCTGGAAGAACGCGAGCGGGTCCGTTCAGGCGTAGCGGGTTTAAAAGTCGGCTACAACCGCGTGCACGGTTATTACATAGAAATATCCAAAGCCAGCAAAGGCACAATACCCACCGAATACACTCGCAGGCAAACGCTGAAAGGCGCGGAGCGCTACATTACCGAAGAGCTCAAAGAGTTCGAAGACAAAGTGTTATCAGCTCGCGAGCGCTCGTTGCATCGGGAGCGCGAGCTATACGAAAAGCTGTTAACAGAGCTCGCCACCAATCTGGCAGCACTTAAACAAGGCGCACAGGCACTGGCAGAACTCGACGTATTGCAAAACATGGCAGAGAGATCAGCCACACTCGGGTGGTCACGCCCGGCCTTCACGACCAATCAGATCTTTCACTACGAAGCCGGTCGACACCCGGTCATCGAGGCAACGCTGGACGCACCGTTTGTTCCCAACAACCTGCACCTTGATAACAAGCAAAGAATGCTGTTGATCACCGGTCCGAATATGGGCGGTAAGTCTACCTACATGCGTCAAACCGCGTTAATTGTATTGCTTGCGCACATTGGCAGTCACGTACCGGCGATCAATTGCGAAATTGGTCCGACCGACCGGATATTTACCCGCATCGGTGCATCAGATGATTTAGCCAGCGGGCGCTCCACTTTCATGGTCGAGATGACTGAAGCCGCAGATATTCTGCACAACGCTACCTCTGAAAGCCTGGTGCTGATGGATGAGATCGGACGTGGCACCAGTACCTACGACGGCCTGTCACTGGCGTGGGCATGCGCCGAGGCGCTGGCCGCCAACAACCGCGCCTTCACACTGTTTGCCACCCATTACTTTGAGCTGACACAGCTGGCAGACAATATCGCGACCATCGGCAACGTGCACCTGGATGCCGTCGAACACAACGATGAAATAGTGTTTATGCATAACGTAAAAACCGGCGCTGCCAATAAAAGCTACGGATTGCAGGTAGCAAAACTTGCCGGTCTACCGCAATCAGTACTGGACGATGCAAGAGAAAGACTAGCCATGCTCGAATCTTCAAAGCCCGCTCAGGCTGCACAGGTGAATTCGATCAGGCCGACAGCAGAGCCAAAGATGCAAATGGGACTATTTGATAATGGCCCCAGCGCTGTCGATGAATACCTTGGCAAGCTTGAGGTGAATGATGTCTCACCACGTGAAGCGTTGGATCATTTGTACAAAATGGCCGATCTGCTAAATAAATAACATCAGACTCAAATACTGAATCCCTACGGTATCGGATAACATCACCTGAAGATAAATCGCACCTTGCACGGTGCGAAGTCTTTTACTATCAAACGCTGCTGCCACTGCTGAAAAGTCTGTAGACGAAGTCGGGGCAACTCTAGGAGTCTGCGCGGTAGAAGTCTGCGTAGCGAGAACGTGCCATGGCGAGGGCCCTTGTCTTAGTAAATGATGGTACGATCATTTGAGGCGCACAGTTGTTCAATTGTCCCGAAAATGATCGATAATTACTATCGCCTTGGGCGCACCGTCAGGGCGCGTTCGCAGTAGCAGAGGGTCTGCCGCGCAGGCTCCTAGCTTAGCCCCGACTGCTCACGCGTGGCCATAAATTCAATATCCGGCCACCTTTCAAGGGTCATCTGCAGGTTAACCCGGGTAGGCGCCAGATAGACCAGCTCATCTGAATGATCGATCGATAAATTTGCAGCCGCCTTGACTTTAAATTCCTGCAGCATTTTATCATCGTCCAGCTTGATCCAGCGCGCCTGCTGTACGTTTATGGTTTCAAACTGACAATCCACTTTATATTCATCTTTCAATCGCTGGGCTACTACTTCAAATTGCAGTATTCCAACAGCCCCCAGAATCAGATCATTGTTGTTCAATGGCTTGAATAATTGGGTGGCGCCTTCTTCGCAAAGTTGCCCCAGCCCTTTTTGAAGCTGCTTCATCTTCAAGGGGTCTTTTAGTACCGCACGGCGGAATAACTCGGGTGCAAAATTAGGTATACCGGTGAACAATAAATCTTCATTGACGGTGAAGGTATCACCAATACGGATGGTACCGTGATTGTGCAGACCGATAATATCGCCACTAAAGGCCTCTTCTAAACTACCACGGTCAGCAGCGAAGAAAGTCAACGCGTCTGCGAACTTTACGTCTTTACCTAAACGCACATGCCTGGCCTTCATGCCTTTTTCATACTTGCCGGAACATATTCGCATAAACGCAATGCGATCCCGATGCTGGGGATCCATATTTGCCTGAATCTTAAAGACAAAACCACTGAATTTTTCTTCCAGAGGATCCACTTCACGCGTCAGCGTCTCACGCGGCTGTGGACCCGGGGCAAACTCTACAAAATCATCCAGCAGTTCCGCGATGCCAAAGTTATTGATAGCTGATCCGAAAAACACCGGGGTTAATTCACCGGCGAGGTATTGTTCATGATCAAACTCGTTACTGGCACCCTGCACAAGTTCAAGCTCTTCGCGAAGTTCTACAGCCATATCGCCCAGCAGTTCATCGAGCATGGGATTATCAATACCTTCGACTATATCTCCCTGCTGTACTTTCCCGCCATGGGTGGCAGAAAAGATATGCACCGTGTTGTTGCGCAGGTGATAAACACCCTTCAAACGCTTACCCATACCAATAGGCCAGGTAATCGGCGCACAACGAATACCCAGCATTTTTTCGACTTCGTCCATCAGATCGATTGGATCACGTCCTTCGCGGTCCAGCTTGTTGATAAATGTCATTACAGGCGTCGTTCGAAGCCGGCAGACTTCCATCAGTTTTTCGGTACGCGGCTCTACCCCTTTGGCCACGTCAATCACCATCAACGCAGAATCCACTGCCGTGAGTGTGCGGTAGGTATCTTCGGAGAAGTCTTCGTGGCCCGGTGTATCAAGCAAATTGACAATGCGATCCTTGTAGGGAAACTGCATCACAGATGACGTCACGGATATACCGCGTTCCTGCTCCATGCGCATCCAGTCTGAAGTGGCGTGCCGCGCGGCCTTGCGGCCCTTAACGGTACCGGCAAGATTTATCGCACCGCCGAACAACAACAGTTTTTCGGTAAGCGTGGTTTTACCCGCATCAGGGTGAGAGATAATGGCAAACGTGCGTCTGTTTTTTATCTCTTCAATTAATCTGGCGTCAGCCATGGTTATACTCTAATTTAGTAATCTTGTTGATTGTCTATGCGCTGGAATCAGCCAAGGCCTGCACCACCTCAACTACATGGCAAGCTCTTTAGCCAACAGCAGTGCATCTTCACGATTGGCCGGCCCGCCATTGCGGGCTTTAGATTTTTCCGACGCGCGGGGCCTGGCATTGTAGTAATTCTCACGCCTGCCGGTTTCGATAAAGCCCAGTTTTTCATATAACGCTATGGCACCCGAATTCGATACACGCACTTCTAAAAACATCACCTTAGCACCAGTCACCATCACGGTGGCAATGGCTTGAGACAGCATCGCCTCAGCAAAACCCTGACGCCGTTGCGAGGGATCGATGCACAGGTTCAATATGTGTGACTCACCCGCGGCACTACTGAAGATCACATAACCGAGTAATTCTGCCTCACCTTCCATCACCAGACAGTAGTAGCCGACCTTCAGGCAATCTTTAAAAATCTGTTGAGTCCAGGGTATATCGTAACTGGCCTGTTCGATTTGCAAGACCCTGTCAACGTCTGCTGCAGTCATCGCACGAATGCTGTACTCGAGAACCGGATCAGCACTACTGTCGTCAGTAGATCCGGAATCACCGGATGGTTCAGAATTAGCCATTGATCGCTGTTTTTACCCGCTTGAGGTCTTCCCAGGCATCGCGTTTGTACGCCGGTGTTTCTAATAAAACACTCGGGTGCAGGGTTATCGCTACCGGGACACTGGCCCAGGCCACCGAATGCAATGATGACCGGTGCGTCACCAATGACTGAAGATCGCCTTGCAGATTCGCCATCACAAGAATAACGGCGGCTTGTGTTGTCCCGGCCAGTGCCTGCACTTGCGGACCGGCTTCCCCGGATGCAGCTATATAACCCACGGTTTGTGAAGCCAGATCAATATCGATAGCCTTTAACATTGATGACAACAGCTCGGTTCCAGCCTGTGTTAACACTGGCGTTTCCAGAAGCACTAACAAAGTAGACGGTTGTTGCGCAGTAACGTTTACCGGAGCAACCGCCAGGTTCGCGATAAATGTTGTGGCATCAGTCTGAACGGCGGGCAACAAACCTGCCGGTATATTCGATTGAGGCTGAGCAGATACATCAACCTGAGCCACAGACTCTGCGCCGCGAAGCTCCCACGATTCGATGCCCATGGCTTTCAGGTATTGTCTGGCAGTCTCCGGCGCCAGAGTCATTTCTTTAACCCGCCGGCTTCACTCTTGCGACGTTTACGCATCCAGCGCCATGCCTCAAAAGCCGGGCCTGAAAAAGCGTACGCGACAAAACCGGCAAACAATACTTTAGGTGGATCGAGCGGCGTAATTACAAACACCATCACCAGCCCCAAAAGAAAGAAAAACGGTACCCGCTTGGTAGCGCCAATATCTTTGAAACTGTAATAGCGAAAATTACTCACCATCAGCAATGCACTGAAGATTGTCACCACCAGCGCCAGGCTGGACATCTGGCTGCCGGTATAGCCGGTATCATGAAACACCCATACCGTGCACACCATTACTGCTGCCGCCGCCGGACTAGCAAGGCCGATAAAGAACTTTTTGTCTACCGAACCTATCTGCACATTAAAACGAGCCAGCCTCAGTGCAGCACAGGCTGCAAATAAAAACGCCACTACCCAGCCGACCTGACCAAAGCCCTGCCTTGCGATATTGTGCAGCGACCACTCATACATGATAAGCGAAGGCGCTACACCAAAAGAGACCATGTCAGACATGCTGTCGTATTCGGCTCCGAAATCACTGGAAGTGTTGGTCATGCGCGCTATACGGCCATCCAGACCATCAAGCACCATAGCCACCAGCACAGCAATCGCTGCATATTCAAATCGATTGTTGATCGCCGCAATGACCGCATAAAAACCTGCAAACAACGCTGCGGTGGTAAAAAGATTGGGCAGCAAATAGATGCTCTTGCTACGTTTTTTCGGACCGGGAGCTGCCGGGGGGACCGGATTGGGTGTTTCGTTCATTATCACCTTGGGGCCAAATGAGTCAGAACCATGCTGATACTGCCACTGACCGTTGGAACTTGATTCACACGGATTGTAGCGGTATCTGACTCTCGCCACACTTAAGAATTTTAAAACTCCGGATTACCGTGGTCCGGCAAACAGAATTGTTGCCGGTGCGGGGGTTTGTTGCCGACTACCTGCAGCCCGCGAAGATCAGACTTTCAGCCCGCGCTCGCCTCTGGCAATGCCGGTCACCCCGGAGCGCACTACCTCCAGAATGTGATCATCTCCGATACTGTTCATAAACGCATCCAGTTTATCGCTGTCGCCAGTCAGCTCGATAATGTAAGTTGACTCGGTGACATCAATAATTTTGCTGCGAAAGATGTCGGTAAGCCGCTTTATCTCTTCACGTTGTGCACCTGTCGCACGCACCTTGATCAGCATCATTTCGCGCTCAACGTGCGCCGCTTCGGTCAGATCGACCAGACGAACAATATCGATTAGCTTGTTTAGCTGCTTGGTGATCTGTTCAATCGTGCGGTCGTTACCGCGGGTCACCACTGTCGCACGCGACAAAGTGGGATCATTGGTTGGCGCTACCGTCAGTGACTCAATATTGTAGCCTCGCATACTAAAAAGGCCGGCCACTCTGGACAGCGCACCGGATTCGTTCTCAATCAGCAGCGCGATAATATGTCTGTTTTCTTTCATCAGGCCAACTCTCCCGATTTAGGATGAAGCCTCATTTGCTGATGCCCCTTACCCGCCTCGATCATTGGATAGACGTTTTCGGTATCGTCTGTGATGAAATCCATGAAGACCAGTCGATCTTTCATAGCAAATGCCTCTCGCAGGGCACCGTCAATATCCCCCGGGCTCTCCACTTGCATACCGACGTGCCCGTAGGACTCGGCCAATTTGACAAAATCCGGCAGCGCATCGACATACGAGTGTGAGTAACGGCCTTCGTAGGAGAATTCCTGCCATTGCCTGACCATCCCCATATATCGGTTATTCAGGTTGATTACCTTCACTGGCAGATTGTACTGCATGGCAGTGGAAAGCTCCTGCAAACACATCTGGATACTCGCTTCACCGGTAATGCAGACAACATCTGAATCCGGGAATGCGAGCTTTACGCCCAGTGCGGCTGGCAAACCAAAACCCATCGTGCCCAGGCCTCCGGAATTGATCCAGCGTCTGGGTTTGTTAAAGCCATAGTATTGAGCCGCCCACATCTGGTGCTGACCCACATCAGACGTTACGTAAGCATCGCCATTAGTCACTTCCCACAACTTTTGAACCACGGCCTGCGGCTTGATAACACTGTTGCTCTTCTCATAGCCAAGGCTGTTAATACTCTGCCATTCGTTTATTTGCTTCCACCACTTGGCAATATCTGCAGGGTTTGCCCGTCGACTGTCTTCAGCCAACAGTTCAAGCATACGTTCAAGGACTTTTTTAACATCACCGACAATCGGTACATCGACGCTAATGTTTTTCGAGATCGAGGTCGGATCGATATCAATATGGATAATCTTTGCATCAGGGCAAAAATGCGCTATCTCACCTGTTACGCGATCGTCAAATCGCGCACCAACCGCCAGTAAAACATCGCAGTTGTGCATACTTAAATTTGCCTCGTAGGTACCGTGCATACCCAGCATTCCGACAAACTGCTGGTCCGAAGACGGAAATGCCCCCAGGCCCATCAGGGTACTGGTGAGCGGGTACCCCAGCTCCTTGGTCAGCTTGATCAATTCATTCTCAGCGCCGCTCATGATTACACCGCCGCCGCAGTAGATCATGGGTCGCTTTGCCTGTGCGAGTAGTTCGACGGCTTTACGCACCTGCCCGCTATGCCCGCCAGTGACCGGCACATATGAGCGCATAGACACCTCGGCAGGATAAACATAGGGAATTTTGATTTGTGGTGCAGTGAAATCCTTGGGTATATCAACAACCACGGGCCCCGGTCGTCCGGTAGTCGCCACATAAAACGCCTTGCGCATCACCGTGGCAATTTCGTCCAGACTCTTGACCATAAAGTTGTGTTTCACACAGGGACGCGTACAGCCGATGGCATCGACTTCCTGAAAGGCGTCTGTACCAATGTACTTGGACGTCACCTGCCCGGTAATCACGACCAGCGGAATGGAATCCAGGTGTGCTGTTGCTATACCTGTAATGGCATTGGTCGCACCCGGCCCCGAAGTGACAAGCACCACGCCGGGCTTGCCGGTCGCCCGGGCATAGCCATCTGCCATATGGGTGGCCCCCTGCTCATGCCGAACCAGTACGTGCTGCACATCCTGTTGCCGGAAGATTGCATCGTAGATGTGCAATACAGCACCGCCAGGGTAACCAAAAACATACTCTACACCCTCATCTTTGAGGGTCTGGATAATTATCTCGCCACCGGATAATTCCACTTAATTTCACCTATACATGGTTGAACGTCCCTTCAGAGAAGAGAGCTGTGTTGGGGAATCAGAATTTTTGTAGTCCAGCATCGCTACTAACCGGGGGGTGGCCGGATGTGGTCGCGTGTTACCGGACTGGAGTCGAGTTGTTTTCTCAGTGAATGCGGAGCACAACTGTCATAGTTTCGCTTGGAATTTACGAAGATTTCTGGCATCAAATAAACGCCGAGCGTTAATATGACATTTACAAAGTGCAACGTCCAGTCTTGTGACCCCGTTAACGCGCGCTTGCGCAAGGTTTTAGCGCGTCATCACATATTTCGATGCAACTAAAACGCAACATTTACGTTCAAAGGGTTAAAGTACTATTTCCAGCATACCGGCCGATATTCTATATTGCACCAGCACGTTCATTCTGACCAGAGGTCTCACCTGCCACTTTTGATGAAAAAGCACCTCCTCACCTCTCTCGTTGTTAGCGCTGTGTGCTTGTCTGCACCGCAAAGCCATGCATACCAGAAACTAAATCTGCCGCAGATGGGTGAACCGGCCGACCAGGTAATGTCGCCACGTGACGAAAAAAACATCGGCCGCGGCTATATGCGCAAAATTCGCCAGTACCTGGATCTGGTGACCGATACCGAAGTCAATACATACATTCAACAATTGGGCGAACGACTGGTCTCCACCCGTCCTGAAATCGACGCTTCTGACTTCACATTTTTTGTCGTTAAAAACTCAGAGATCAACGCATTTGCCCTGCCCGGTGGCTACATCGGCATCAACAGTGGCCTGATCACCTCGGCCAATAACGAGGCGGAGCTAGCCAGCGTTATTGCTCATGAGACTGCCCACATTCTTCAGCGCCACATCGCCCGTCTATACGCTTCACAGGGTAATAGCAGCTACAAAACAGCAGCCACTATCCTGGCCGCCATTTTACTCAGCCAGCAATCACCAGAGGCCGGCCAGGCAGCCCTGTTAACCGGACTGGCGGCAAGCCAGCAATCGGTAATAAATTTCACCCGTACTCACGAGTACGAAGCGGATCGCATCGGTATTCAGCTACTGTCTGACGCAGGCTACAACCCACAGGGCATGGTTGATTTTTTTGAGGTATTGCGACGCTGGGTTTCTTTGAATTCTAACGAACAAATGGAATTTCTTCGAACCCATCCGCTGACCAATAACCGGATTTCCGAGGCTCGCAACAATTCCAGCCGCCTGGCAAACCCTGTAGGCATACAGAACACAACCAACTTCCAGCTTCACCAAATGAAACTGCGTGTCATGCAGTCAGATAACCCTGCATCGCTGCTCAAAGCCCTGTCTGACGGACATATAAGCAACAGCGAAGTGGCAAGACTCTACGGGGAAATACTGATCCAGTTGAACACAGGCAACACCAAGGCCAGCCAACCACTGATCGAACGACTTATTTCACTTCAACCCGATAACGCCTCCATACAAATTCTCAACGCTCGTGTAGCACTGGCAAACGGCGACACTGCCAAGGCCGAGAGTATCTATGGATCACTGATTGATATCTATCCGGAGAACTACGCCGCGATTGAAAAATATACCGAGATGCTCATCCACCAGCGCCGCACCAACAGAGCCGAGCGAGTTATTCAAACCTACATAAGAAACGCCAGCAACGTTTATCCTGATGTCTACAAAAAGTACGCAAACGTATTAAAACAAAAAGGCAGGATAGGCGCCTCCCACGAAGCAATGGCGGATTATTTTCTATTGCTGGATGAAAGACAGGAAGCGATAAGCCAGCTTAAAAAAGCACTCAAATCATCTACCGAGGGATCAAACGAAGCATCACGCATTGAAGCCCGAATAACCCGGTCGATAAACATAAGGCCGGAAAACTTCTAAACGCCTTTGCGGCGTTTGCCTTAAACCGAAGCGCACAATATTTACGGCTTTAGCCTGCCTTGCGACTACTCAATGCTTTTGTTGTGAATCTCTAAAGCTCGCAGCCCTCCCACCGCCCTGGGCGTCGGGAATCGAGGCCACCTGAAACTGCCAGTGACTTAAACGAACAAGGGCGAACCCTGCGCGCAGGGTTCGCCCGGTCAAACTAAAAAACGACGACTATAACTGCGGCCCGGCGGCAACCAGGCCTTTGCCTTCTGCGTTATCAGTATATTTCTCAAAATTTTCAATAAACTGACCAGCCAGATCCCGTGCAGTTTTTTCCCACTGAGCGGGATCCTGATAGGTTTGGCGTGGATCGAGAATTCCAACCGAAACACCCGGCAATGCTACTGGTACATCCAGATTGAAAATCGGAATGGTAGTAGTTTCGGCGTTGTCCAGATCACCGTTGAGGATAGAATCGATAATCGCACGAGTGTCTTTTATCGATATACGATCACCCGAGCCATTCCAGCCGGTATTGACCAGATAAGCCGTGGCTCCCGATGCCTCCATACGCTTGACCAGTTCTTCACCGTAACGGGTGGGGTGCAGACTCAAAAAGGCAGCGCCAAAACAAGCGGAGAACGTCGGTGTGGGCTCAGTGATACCTCTTTCTGTTCCGGCCAGCTTGGCGGTAAACCCTGACAGAAAATGATACTTGGTTTGTTCGGGGGTCAACCGTGATACCGGTGGCAGTACTCCAAACGCATCTGCTGACAGAAAAATAACCTTATTCGCATGTCCGGCTTTAGACACGGGCTTTACAATGTGCTCGATGTGTTCGATTGGATAAGAAACACGGGCATTTTCCGTTTTAGAACCATCGTCAAAATCGATCGTACCGTCTTCCCGCACCACCACATTTTCCAACAACGCGTCACGACGAATCGCGTTATAAATATCCGGCTCGGCCTCTTCGCTTAAGCGTATGGTTTTGGCATAACAACCACCTTCGAAATTAAACACACCGTCATCGTCCCAGCCATGTTCATCATCGCCGAGCAACAATCTCTTAGGGTCTGCAGACAGTGTGGTTTTACCAGTTCCGGAGAGCCCGAAAAATACTGCTACATCCCCTTCCGTACCTACATTGGCAGAACAATGCATGGAGGCAATACCGCGCTGTGGTAACAGGTAGTTCATTAGCGAGAACATACCCTTTTTCATCTCACCGCCGTACCAGGTACCACCGATCAATTGCATTTTTTCGGTCAGATTAAAGGCGACAAAATTTTCAGAATTCAAACCATGCTCACGCCACTTCGTATTTGTGGTTTTAGCGCCGTTCAGAACCACGAAGTCGGGTTCATAGTTCAGGAGTTCCTGTGCGGTAGGCCGCACAAACATATTTTTTACAAAATGCGCCTGCCAGGCTACCTCACAGACAAATCGCACAGACAGCCTGGTGTCTTCATTAGCACCGCAATAAGTATCTACAACAAACAGTCGTTTGCCGGACAGCTCATCAACCACTGCTTTTTTCAGATCATTCCAGACGTTTTGGTCGATTGCTTTATTGTCGTTCTTGCCCTGATCCGACCACCACATAGTGTCGCGGGTGATATCGTCTTTTACAATATATTTGTCTTTGGGGGATCGCCCGGTAAATTCGCCGGTATCGACCGCAACAGCGCCCAGACTGGTCAAAACGGCGCGCTCAAATCCCTGAAGATCGTCGCGGGTTTCCTCTGCGAACAGAGTTTCAAATGAGGGGTTGTGTATAACTTCAGCCGGGTTATGAATGCCGTAAATAGACAAATCCATCCCGCCACCGAGTACAAACGCGGTGTTTGTTGACATTTAGTTCTCCTGCACGATTACTAAAACGATTATTTTGTATCGACCAACGTTTTGTCTAATTGATCTACGGCGAACATTAGCTGGTTTCAATTGGCAAAACAATGCCCGTATTATCTGCGAAGGTATACGAATAACCGTGCGCCTCCACTAACAATCAGCGACCAGCCAGCTGAAAGTTTTGAACTTTTAATCGCGCAAGCGGTAACGGGGCACAAAAAAAGACATGTATCAGTGTTTCCCTGCGTAGCACAATAACCAAACAAATGGCCATCACAGACATTTTGTCTTTGCACGACAGACTACCAGCTTGTAACAGCCCAACGTGTATCGAAAGAGTCGAATACACCTATAATCAAGCCCTTATTGGCTAACCTTACGATTTAATCCAGCATGAACAAAAACCTGATTGCCTCCGTCACGATGTCCGCCTTTATCACGACCGGGTGCGCATTCTTTGATGTCCCGGTTGATGATCTGGCCGCACCCGGGGCCGTACCCGCAATCCCCGGCCAATCCACTGAGCCGTCTGCAACACAGGCCAGTGAGCCCGCATTGCCCGCGCAAATACCGGCAAAAGTCGCCACGGCCGCAGCTGCTGGCAGCTATCTGATTGTCGCACCGATTGAAGATATTCCTGAAAATGCCGGTAATGTTACAGTGGTTCACTTTACTCGAGACGATACCGACCGTGCCCTGGCACTGTGTAAAGCGCTAACCGCAAACCTGCAGATTTTAGAAGTCCAGGACTTGCCAGCGAGCCCCACTACCGTCGCGATGTGGCCGGTAGCCAACGATAATGCAGGTGCGTCCTGTATAGAAATGCTCACGGACTATACACCCATTGATATAAGCGAGAATGCGGCGAAACGCGTTAATAATTCAGTGGAAGGACCGTTCTTACTGACACAGCAAATGGCGACTGGTAAGCGCATGATTTATGATATGTCTTTCGTTTCGCAGGCTGCAATCCGCTCTGCGGTCGGCGAATGGCAGTCACTAATGGGCAGCGACCCGGACAACTGGCCCGCCTATCGACGTGCCCGCTAGCTGAATCGCCTAAGCTGCTTTCGACATCCATTGAAGCTGAATTGATTCGGCCGGTAACAACTCAGCCTCCAAACGCGCAATCTGCTCCTGCAGAATCAGAATATTTTCAACCGCAATTATGGCGGCGGTTGATGCATTGATAAACGCTTCCTGCATCATCGATATTTTGGGTTGATCATGCGCAGGGAAGCGCTCTCCTCTTATCAGCAAATTTCCCGTTATTCGCTCCAGACGCCTTTCACACTCACTATGACTGGCGCGAGCGTCAGACAAATGCTGATTCGCCTGCGCTAGCTGTACTTTTACATTGACGACTTCATTACCGGCCAACTCCACCACAGTGGTGTCGCTGAGGCCATTAACCTGCGGTGACGTATTGCGGGCGTTTTGTTCAGCACCAACAACCGGATTTTCCCGTCGTACCGCATCAGAAACCTGATAAAGCGGCGATACAGAGGAATTCTCTCGTGGCGCTGGTCCGCTCACTGCACCGTCTCTGTCGACGGACTCAGGCATGACTTACTTCCTGTTTATTGTTGGTATATGATCCAGCGGATCCAGTTGAAAATAGTGCGTCACCAACTGAGGTGCCCGCACAGCAGGCCACTATTTCGGCAATCGCCCCAATTTCTTTAATCACAGGCAGAAGAAAATCCTAACAAGCATAATATTTGTTCTGGGCATTATATTGCTGCTGGCCATTTTTTTCGGACCACGAGTCACTCTGGACACACATTTCGGAATACCTGATCTACCGGTTGATCTCGACAAATACCTGGCTACTGAAGAAGCCAACTACGACGACATTACACCTGGTGCGGAAAAAAAAATCGTCTGGGCTGACCCTTCAACCAAACAAAGAACACCATTTGCGTTTGTCTATCTTCATGGTTTTTCAGCAACTCGCCAGGAATCTGCACCGGTTCCCGATACTATCGCAGACCATTTCTCCAGCAATATTTACTACGCACGGCTGACCGGAAACGGTCGCAGCGATGAAGCGATGGCTAAAGGCTCAGTCAATAAGTGGATTAATGACGCAGCAGAGGCAATGGCCATAGCGGAGACGATTGGCGAACAAACCATAATAATCGGCTGCTCTACCGGCGCGAGCCTGGCGTGGTGGATTGCACACCAGGAAGCTTTTAAACAACAAATTCATTCACTGATTTTTTTCTCCCCCAATTTTGGTGTCGCTGACAGACGCGCTGGCATTTTGCTATGGCCCTGGGGAGCACAGATAGCAAAAGCCATTACCGGCGATTACCGGATAAGTGAACCGGCTAATGAGAAGCATGAAAAATACTGGGCGTGTCGATACCCGACAATTGCACTACTACCCATGATGGGGATGGTAAAACTATGTGCAGACTACTCGCCGTTGAAAAATAGCATACCTGTGCACATTACCTACTCTCCGCACGACGATACCGTTGACGCGCAGAAAATTAAACAATTCTATCAACAACTGACAGTAACCAAGCAAGCACTGGTGATCGACCAGCCTGAACAGCCAAGCCAGCATGTCATTGTCGGCGATATACTTGCACCTCAAAACAACGACAAAGTGACCAGGTCTGTGGTGGAATTTATCGAGACACTACAAACCAATAGTTAATCTGAAAGCAACTCGCCGGATACCGATGGGTGTTTAGATAACCCCTCGGGCCCTGCGTCGTTGTTAATTGAAGATTGGGTAGACAAGCTATCCTCCCGCTATCCGGGAACACAAGTGCCGACACACCCGCAACTGCACAAATATTTACATCCCCTGCCCTTGCCGATCGGCCACCGCTATCGTCTAATGGTGGTTTACCCTCAATACTCAAAAGGTTATTCACAATTTTGAAATACCTCACAGTCCCAATCGTGCTGCTGGCTCTCTATGGCTGCTCCTCTGAAAGTGTCAGCATTTGCGCATCATCCACTGACTGCGAGGAGAACGGATCCAACGGTGGAGATACTGGCGGCGATGGCGGCGATGGCGGCGATG
>CAKZVB010000326.1 GCA_937922015.1 uncultured Granulosicoccaceae bacterium | reverse complement strand
GTGTTGCCCCGATAGTATTGATGATTAGATTGACGTCATTTATCTGTCACAGGTAAGCGATAGCAGAACCGTGCTAACGGTTGCCGGACGGTCAGAATAGACTGCAGACCACAGCAACAAGTTGACGTTCAATCGAACTGGTGCGACAGTTTCGTCACGAAAATTTCAATGCGATGCCCGGGTAACAGATCTATTCGGTGTTTTCGCTGGCAACTGCGGTTCCAGTGGTACGGGACTCGCACTAGATACCATCTAAAATGCTTAACCAGAGGATTCCCATGAGCGACTACCCCGCTTTATCCTTCCGTGTGCCTGCGCCAGAGATCCGGCCCGGTGATAATCCCGATTTCTCCGGGGTAAAAATCCCCAGAGCCGGAACCGTTAGACGCCCCGCGGTCGATGCTGATCCGGAGGACATCCGCGATATGGCGTTTTCCATCATTCGAGTGTTGACCAAAGATGGCGAGGCGGTTGGCGACTGGGCAGGTGAATTATCAGAGGAAGAGCTTCGTCTGGGGTTGCGTCACATGATGATGCTGCGTTCCTTTGATGCACGTATGCTGATGGCGCAGCGGCAGGGTAAAACCTCGTTCTACATGCAGCATTTAGGCGAGGAGGCAATTTCGTGTGCTTTCCAGCGCGCGTTGTCACCGGGTGATATGAATTTTCCTACCTATCGGCAGGCGGGGTTATTGATTGCTCAGGACTACCCGTTGTTTTTAATGATGTGTCAGATCTATTCCAATGAAGCGGATCCCAATCATGGTCGACAACTGCCGATTATGTATTCATCGAAGGCCCATGGCTTCTTTTCTATCTCGGGTAATCTGGCGACACAGTATCCGCAGGCCGTGGGTTGGGCAATGGCCTCTGCTATATCCGGAGACACTAAAATTGCTGCGGGCTGGGTGGGCGATGGGTCAACCGCTGAAAGTGATTTTCACGCGGCTATGGTGTTTGCATCTACGTATAAAGCACCGGTATTGCTCAATATTGTCAACAATCAATGGGCTATCTCTACCTTTCAGGGTATTGCTAAAGGGGATTCCGGCACTTTTGCAGCCCGCGGTCATGGCTTTGGAATACCTTCATTGCGGGTTGACGGTAATGACTATCTCGCGGTCTATTCTGCCGCTAAGTGGGCGGCTGAAAGGGCGCGCCGCAATCTTGGCCCAACCCTTATCGAATACGTTACCTACCGCGCCGGCGGTCACTCTACCTCTGATGATCCATCGGCTTACCGACCTAAAGAAGAGGGCGAGGCTTGGCCGCTTGGGGATCCGATCCTGCGTCTTAAAACGCATATGATTCGTGAGGGTTTCTGGTCAGAGCAAAGACACAAACAGGCTGAAGCAGAGATTGAAGATGAAATACTGACCGCCCAGAAGGAGGCAGAGGCTATCGGTACGCTGAGCAGCGGTAATACTCCTTCAGCAAGAGATATGTTTGAAGATGTGTTTGAAGAGATGCCACCCCATCTTGTCAGGCAGCGTCAGGAGGCGGGTTACTAGTGGCTAAAATGACAATGATCGAGGCGATTCAAAGCGCCCATGACAATGCGATGGATCGCGATCAGCGCGTGGTCGTCTATGGCGAGGACGTCGGTTTTTTTGGCGGTGTTTTTCGATGTACGGCAGGGTTACAGGATAAATACGGTGCCAGCCGCTGTTTTGATGCGCCCATCAACGAGTCAGGAATAATAGGTACCGCGATCGGAATGGCTGCATACGGTTTGCGTCCCTGTGTTGAAATTCAGTTTTCAGATTATGTTTATCCGGCTTACGACCAGATAGTCTCTGAAGCGGCACGGCTCAGGCATCGATCGGCCGGAGACTTTACCTGCCCGCTGGTGATCAGGATGCCGGTAGGCGGCGGAATCTTTGGTGGTCAGACGCATAGCCAGAGTCCGGAGGCCGTGTTTACCCAGGTTTGTGGTATTAAAACGGTCATGCCGTCGAATCCGCATGATGCTAAGGGGCTGTTAATCGCTGCAATCGAAGATCCTGACCCGGTGATTTTTATGGAGCCCAAGCGGTTGTACAACGGACCGTTTGATGGTCACCACGAAAAACCAATTGTGCCGTGGCGTAACCACGAGCTGGGCGAGGTGCCGGAAGAATACTTTACGACACCGTTGGGTAGCGCTGCAGTTCGACGGGAAGGCGCGCAGTTAACACTGCTGGCTTATGGCACGATGGTATATGTGGCCGAAGCGGCAGTTGCAGAAACCGGCATCGACGCTGAAATTATTGACCTTCGATCGCTGCTGCCACTTGATCTTGATGCCATAATTAATTCAGTGAGTAAAACCGGACGATGCGTGGTAGTACACGAGGCAACCCGGACGTCAGGTTTCGGCGCTGAACTATGTGCGCTGGTACAAGAGCACTGCTTTTATCACCTGGAAGCCCCGGTGGCCCGGGTTACCGGTTGGGACACGCCCTATCCGCACGCGCAGGAGTGGGATTATTTCCCGAGTCCTGAGCGCCTTGGCCGGAAAATGATCGAAGTGATGGAGGCTTAAGAGATGGGAGTATTTTCGATAAGGCTTCCCGATGTTGGTGAGGGAGTCGCTGAGGCCGAACTGGTTGAATGGCACGTGAAAGTCGGTGACACCGTGCTGGAAGATGAAATGATCGGTGCGGTTATGACAGACAAGGCCGCTGTTGAGATCCCGTCTAGCGTAACAGGTAAGGTAGTATGGCTGGGTGGTGACATTGGAGATGTTATCGCCGTAGGGGCCGAATTAATGCGCCTTGAAATAGATGGCGAAGGTAATCAAAAAGAAGTTCTGGAAAGCGCGGTTGTTGAGAGTGAACAAACTGCAGTGACTAAACCGACCAAAGTCACTGCGCCGCAGACAGATACTAATGTTGAGCACAATACAGCGCCCTCCGAAAAGCCTGCAGCCAGCCATCAACCGGCGGCAGCCGCCGAGTCTGTTGCTTATGCAGGTGCTAAGCCGCTTGCGGCGCCATCTGTTCGCAAGCGGGCTAAAGATCATGGTATAGACTTACGACTGGTGAACGGCAGCGGACCGGCGGGAAGAATTAACCATGCCGATCTGGATAGCTGGCTTGCGCAGGGCGGTGCAACCGCAGCGGTCACCGGTCGAGTTGCTAACACCAGTATCACAGAAATTAAAGTGGTCGGCATGCGCCGTAAGATTGCCGAAAAAATGTCTTTGGCAAAAACGCGTATTCCCCATATCACAATTGTCGAAGAGGTTGATGTGACTAACCTTGAAGAGCTGCGTGGTGAACTAAACGAAAGTCATGATGGTAGTCGCAGCAAATTGACCGTCTTACCCTTCATGATGAAAGCGATAGTTGAGGCAGTATCTGAACAACCCCAGCTCAATGCAAACTATGATGATGACGCCGGTATAATATATCAGCATGGCGGAGTGCACATTGGAATTGCAACGCAAACGCCGGCTGGTCTGATGGTACCTGTGGTGCGCCATTGCGAAGCACTCAGCCTTTGGGATAGCGCTGCCGAAGTGGCCCGTCTGGCGCTTGTCAGTCGCGATGGTGGTGCCACGCGCGCTGAACTAAGCGGTTCGACGATCACCATTTCGTCACTGGGTCCGCTGGGGGCTTTAGCGACCACACCGATTATAAATCATCCTGAGGTTGCGATTATAGGCATTAACAAAATTGCTGTGCGTCCGCACTGGGATGGACAGCAGTTTGTACCGAGAAAGATAATGAATATCTCTGCCAGTTTTGATCACCGTGTGGTTGATGGTTGGGACGCAGCGGTAATGGTACAGAAGCTTAAGACCTTACTTGAAAAACCAGCGATGCTATTTGTAGGGGACTAGAAGATGCCAGATCATAATTGCAAACTGTTAGTTATTGGTGCCGGGCCTGGTGGCTATGTATGTGCTATTAAAGCCGCACAGCTTGGTGTGGAAACAATCATTGTTGAATCTGTAAAGCCCGGAGGAACATGCCTTAACGTGGGGTGCATACCATCCAAGGCACTGATCCATGTGGCTGATGAATATCACAAACTCAAGTCCTGGACCGCGGATAATTCTCTGGGTATCTCGGCCTCCTCGCCGTCGATAAATCTATCAGATTCGGTGCGCTGGAAGGATGGCATAGTTCGAAGGCTTAACGGTGGTGTGGAGGGATTGCTAAAAAAGGCCGGTGTGAAATCGATTCAGGGCACAGCGAATTTTCTGGATGGAAAAACCGTTGCCGTGACTACCGTAGATGGCAGGCAGACAATCAGTGCTGATAACATAGTAATAGCCACTGGCTCAGTGCCGGTTGAGTTACCAAACCTGCCGTTTTCAGATTCAGTGCTGTCGTCAACCGAAGCGCTGGCGCTCGAAGCAGTGCCAGACACAATGGCAGTGGTGGGCGGCGGTTATATCGGATTGGAAATAGGCAGCGCTTTTGCAAAACTGGGTGCGCGGGTGGTTGTGGTAGAAGCGGCCGATCGCATACTCCCTCAATACGACGCGGATCTGACAGCCCCGGTTGTTAAAAGTCTGGCTACTCATGGTATCGAGGTGATGACTAAAGCACGTGCCCTTGGTGTTGCAGGCAAAGACCTGGAAATTGAAACATCTGATGGTTCGCGCAAAATCATCAATGTTGACAAAATTCTGGTTACGGTTGGCAGGAAACCTTGCACAGCCGGATGCTCACTGGAAGAACTCAGTTTAACGATGAAAGAAGCGTTTATTAATATTGATGATAAATGCCGGACTTCAATGCGTGGGGTATATGCAATTGGCGATGTTACCGGAGAACCCATGCTTGCACATCGTGCAATGGCACAGGGTGAGCTTGTTGCTGAAGTAATAGCTGGTCAGAACTCCTCATGGGATAAAGTTGCCATGCCAGCTGTTTGCTTTACTGATCCCGAGATTGTCACCGTTGGTTTGTCCCCTTCTGAAGCCATTGCTAAAGATCTTGCTGTCACCGTGGGGCAGTTCCCTTTTCAGGCAAATGGTCGGGCCATGACGACTGAATCTGAACAGGGATTTATTCGCGTGGTGGCGGCAAAAGACAGCGGTGTAGTGTTGGGTATTCAAGCGGTAGGAGCAGGTGTGTCCGAGCTATCTGCGGCGTTTGCCCTGGCGCTTGAAATGGGTGCCTGCGCAGATGATATCGCCGCCACTGTACACGCTCATCCCACCATGAGCGAAAGCTTTGCTGAAGCATGTATGCAGGTAACTGGCCGCGCGTTACATATATAGTTGGTCGACTTGATTACCCCGATCACCAGAGTCGGGCATCATGGAAAAACTGCGCCGGTGCTGGCACCGTGATTGGTCGATTGATCGAACGTATAGTGCTCTTGTTTGGATTGTTCAATAATACTGGTGGCATTTCTATTTGTCAGCACTTCAAGTGGTTTGCAGTTCGCGGTTTCCAGGTGAGAACCGCGAATAGCTGATTCTATTTTGTATCCGGCTTGTTTGGCTATTCTGCCGTGCTTCAGTTCGTGCTGAAGTAATTTTTCGTAGTAGGCCTTCCAGGTGTTTCTCAATTCTGCGTTGTGGTGGGTGTCTCTCTCAGGCCAGCGAGGCAGTTGGTATTCTATATCAACGTTAACATTTATCGTGGTTATCCGGCAGCTACTGGAATCAGATAGAAAGTCATATTGCCAGCTAATAGACCAATTGGTGGTAGCGTCAAAGGTGACGCCGCTGTCGCGGCGGCTGCTGTCTATTGCGGTGCGTAGTTCTTCAGTGCTGTGTCCGGATACAAAATAGTATTTGTACGTTTCACTAATTAAAACTTCGGCGCCCACTGGCTTTGGAGCGCAGAACATCAACACACAGGTCAGTGATGTGATCATTGAGTTTGTGTTCGCACAAACAGGTGCTCTGATCAGTCTCCCAACAGACGATCTGGCATTAATTACTAAGAACATTCTGACCTTACTTCCCTAATTTCCCTTAAATTCAGGTTTACGCTTTTCAGAGAATGCCTTTACTCCCTCTTTGCCGTCGCTGGTGGCACTCATCTCAACGATAGTCCTGGTTTCTCTTTCCATCTGGGACTCCAGGGTGTCGTTAAATGCGTGCTGTAGCAGCTTTTTGACACCGCCATGTGCGCGTGTCGGGCCGCTTGCGAGTTTACCCGCAAGTTTCTCTGTACTGGCGTCCAGTTCATCGGCTGCAACGACATCATTCACCAGCCCCCAGTCCATGGCTTCAGCGGCACTGAGTGTTCTGTTGGTTAGATATAATTCCATCGCACGACGTGATCCTATTATTCGTGATAAAAAATAGGTGGAGCTGCCGTCCGGGGTTAGGCCGATCGCGGTATAGGCGCTGGTGAATTTACTTTCAGTGGTGCAAATAGCCATATCGCAGCAGGCAGCGAGGCTTAAGCCTGCCCCTGCCGCCACACCATTGATACGTGCTATCAGCGGCGCGTCCATTCGTGCGAATCTCGAAATAGCGGTATGCAGGCAAGTTGTCATCTCTTTCAGCAGCAGACCTACATTGTCAGCGTTAGCGGCAAAGGCGGCTACGTCTCCACCGGCACAAAATGCTTTGTTACCGCTGCCGGTGAGCACTGCAGCGCGAATTCCGGGGTCACTTCCGCAACGGTTGGCAATGTCCATTAGCTCTTGCATCGCTTGCAGATCGAGTGCGTTAAACGCGGATTCCCGATTAATGGTGATCCATGCGATCTGATCGCGCACATCAAAGTGAATTTTCTTATAATCCATTGCGTTTTCCCGGTTGTCTTTTGGTAGCTGAGTATACCTAATATGTATTGATTACTAAATTGACCATGCGTTTGCAATGGTTTGTGCGTATTCTTGTTGTTCGAGAGAGTTGATGAGTAGATTAAATGTCCACTGATAAAATTGACCTGCAGGCACTGGTTGCACAATTTTCCAATCGCGACCTGCCGCCAGTGGAAAAGTGGAATCCATCTGTCGAACGGACTATCAATATGAGGATCGATCGTGCGGGCAAGTGGCACTACAACGGCAGTGTCATTGAGAGAGCCAGAATGGTTGCCCTTTTTTCAACGATATTGCGCAAAGACGGTGATAACTTTTTTTTAGTAACACCGCAGGAAAAGCTTCGCATTGAGGTTGAGAACGTACCATTTATAGCCCCGCTAATGCAGGTGACCGGGGCCGGGCGGGACCAGGTGCTGGAGTTTACGGACAATGTGGGCAATAAGTTTATCGCAGGCGCTGCACACAGACTGTGGATGGAGCAGCAAGACGATCAGTCAATGCCGTATGTGATCGTGCGGGGGGAGCTGGCTGCATTGCTGGCCAGGCCGGTCTATTATCAGTTGGCGGAGCTTATTGTGGAGGG
>CAKZVB010000325.1 GCA_937922015.1 uncultured Granulosicoccaceae bacterium | reverse complement strand
GTTAAACACTGCAAGGCCCGGGTGCTATTCAGCTCTTAAAATCAATCTTTTTTCGTGACCGACGCAGAAACACAGTCATTTCCTTTTCGGCCTGTCTGTCTCCTTTATCTGCCGCCACTTTTATACCTCTCTCGTATACTTCTGCTGCTTTGCGGTAATCCTCCAAATCAAAATAACAGCGCCCCAGTGCCTTCCACGCTGCACTGTAGAGTGGATCCTGCTCCGTCGCTTTAAGCAGATGCAGGATCGCGTCGTTAAATTGCTTATCCTGATAATAGGCATTACCGAGTGAGTAGCGTAACAAGACATTGTCGGTGCCTTCCTCAAGCATACCCAGAAACGTTTTTATCGATGACATCGCCTTGGATTCCTTCTGAGCAATAATGCATGACTGATTCCGCAAGCCCCTGGTCAGCTGTCCGGTTGAGCCGAGGTCGTAAAATAAGCGGCATTCAAGCGTTGGAGTCAGCGCCAGCAGCTCATTGACTTCCAACAGATATTGCGGACTGGACGGTCCAATATCCGGATCAGCTTTGTCTTTGACAAAGGTCTGATAAAACAAAAGACCATCATTGTTGAGCAGCGCAGGTAACACTTTAAATAAATCACGGTCGAGGTAATTAGACACCGTAATTACATCAAACGGATCATAAGCTGCGTTCTTAAAGTAATTGTTATCCACAGCACCGACAATAGCCTGAATAGATAGATCGTGTAATGACGCCTGTTTTTGCAGCCGGCTTATAGCTGCCTCAGAGATATCAATTGCCGTAGTGTCCAAACCGCATTGCGCCAAATACAGCGCATTACCACCAAGGCCACAGGCGATATCAAGCGCCGTGCCGGCAGCGGGCAACAAATAACTTGTATTTTTTAATACTGAGCAGGGTTCGGGGAACCGATCACCGGCGTTGGAATGCAGTTGATTCCATTTGTCTTTAATTTTTTGTGTAGTGTCCATTTACGTCGGATGACAACCCTTTATAGACGATACTATTTGCGCCAAAAGGCAGGAGTCAATAACACCAGGAAAGTGAAAATCTCCAGTCGACCTAATAACATTGCCGCACACAGCAACCCCAATTGCACCCCGGTCAACGAACTGTAGTTCGCACCCACTTCACCCAGCCCCGGTCCCAGATTATTCAGGCAGGCTACAACGGACGAAAAGGCAGTTGCCTGATCCATTCCTGTTGCCATCAGCACTAACAGCATCATAGCGAGTATGATTACATAAGCCGCAAAAAATCCCCAGACAGCGTCTATCACCTTAGGCGGCATAATTTTCTGACCGACTTTAACGGGCAGCACCGCACGTGGATGCACCATTCTGATCAGCTCACGCCAGCCCTGCTTGAATAAAAGCAACACTCTGATGACTTTCATACCACCACCAGTCGAACCCGCACAGCCCCCGACAAAACTTGCAAACAATAACAGCACCGGTAAAAATCCGGGCCAGTTAAAATACTCAGCTGTAGTAAAACCCGTAGTAGTCGCAATCGATACCACTTGAAAAATACCACTGAAAAACGATTCGTTAAAATCAGCTGTATCGGTCATATACAAATAGCTGACGGTAATTACACTCAGTACCAGCAGCAACGATATATACACCTTGAATTCAGCATCTTCTACGTAGCTTGCAACAGACCGCGATCGAAACGCAAGATAGTGCAAAGCAAAGTTAACTCCGGATATCAGCATAAACACCACGGCGATCATCTCAATGGTATTGCTTTGATAGTACCCGATACTGGCATCGTGGGTAGAGAACCCGCCTATCGCCACCGTTGAAAAACTATGCCCGATGGCATCAAACAAAGACATTCCGGCGACCCAGTAGGCGATACCGCAGGCGACAGTCAGCCCTAAATAGATGTACCAGAGCTTAGTAGCGGTATCAGCCACCCGAGGCGTCATCTTTTCTTTTTGCGGGCCCGGCGTTTCAGCGCGAAATAACTGCATGCCGCCACTAATACCAAGCAAGGGCAATATGGCAACCGCCAACACAATAATACCCATGCCTCCCAACCATTGAACCAACTGCCGATACAGAAGAATCCCCTGCGGCAGCGAATCAAGCCCTACGATCACCGTCGCCCCGGTGGTGGTAAAACCGGACATCGATTCAAAAACACTTTGAGCAATCGTCAGGTTGAGCTTTTCATCAATGTACAGCGGAATAGCACCAAACAAACCCAGTACAGCCCAGAACATCACCACAATCACGAAGCCATCGCGAAGCTTTAATGGAAGCTGATGATCTCGCAGAGGCAAAAAAGTAGCCAGACCAATAAGCAAGGTTACTGCAAAGCCGATAAAAAAGGACTTCGCTGACCCGTCAGCGTAATACAGCGACACGAGTCCGGGTATCAGCATAGTGACACTGAAGATCGACAGCAATAACCCCAACACCCGGGTAACCACCAGGAATTGCATTAGTTAATGCAACCTTTATTGCAAAGTATCGAGTCCTGTATTGGATTGCTATACATTAGTTTCATCGTCTATTGAGTCAGCCGCATACACACGGGCTTTAGTGTAAAACAATAATTGCAGTACTAATAAGTGACGCCCACCTGAAACAGATCTTCTACATCGTGGATCAGCGTTTTATCAACCACCAGAATAATGACATGATCTTCCGCTTCAATCACCAGATCATCGGTGGCAATTATCATTTTTCCGTCACGTACAATCGCACCGATTATTGAACCGTCGTCAAGCGGGAGATCAGCAATGGCCCGCCCGACTACTTCTGAGGTGGTCTCATCGCCGTGGGCAATTGCCTCCAGCGCCTCAGCTGCACCGCGTCGCAGCGAGTGCACCGCTACCACGTCACCACGACGCACATGCCGGAGCAAAGCGCCTATCGTCACGTTGTGTGGTGATATTGCCACATCGATGAAGCCTCGCTCAACCAGATCAACATAGGCTGGCCTGTTGATCAGGGACATTACTTTTCGCGCGCCCAGTTTGCGCGCCATCATTGCGGACAATATGTTGGCTTCATCATCATTGGTTAGTGCACAAAACAACCCCATGGCGCTGACATTTTCTTCCAGCAGCAAGACCTGATCAGCGACATCTCCTACCAGCACCATGGCATTTTTTAAAGTGCCGGCTAAATAATTTGCCCGCTCCACATTTTTTTCGATGACCTTGACGTTATATTTTGATTCGAGCCTCTGCGCCAACGCCAAACCAATATTTCCACCACCTGCAATCATCACGTGTTTCGACGGTTTATCACGATGATGAAATTGTTCCATAACGGTGACAGTATTTTCACGCGAAGCGATATAAAATACGATATCTCCCTTGTGAATCGCATCCATGTCTTTCACTACAATCGGCAGTTCATCTCTGTACACCGTTACTATACTGGCATCGATCTGAGGTAATAGCGTGCGCAGGTGAGTGGGCGCATGGCCAGTCATAGGCGCTGCGGCCTCTGCAATCACACCAACCAATCGTACACGACCGTCGGCAAAATCGACGACCTGCAATGCTCCGGGGTGTTCTATAATTCTTTCAATATGATCAGTTACCAGTCGCTCAGGGCTGATTAACACATCAATGGGGATATGTTTTTTCTTAAACAGCGAATCTTTTTCAAACAGATAGTCCTGTGATCTTACCCGCGCAATTCTGCTGGTCGTCTGAAACAGCGTATAGGCAATCTGACAGGCAATCATATTAGTTTCATCGCTGTTGGTAGCAGCAATGATCATGTCAGCGTCTTCGGCACCTGCGTCCCGGAGCACACTGGGATAAGCCCCATGACCGCAAACGACACTCAGGTCGACGTTGGTATCGAGTTCCAGAAGTACATTCGCATCAAGATCAACAACGGTGACATCGTTTTTTTCGCCTGCGAGATTTTGTGCCACAGTTTTACCAACCTGACCTGCACCCAGCACTATTATTTTCAAGGATAGATCCCGGGCCTGTTTGACATTGTATTTCTACCCACGCTTACGTCCCGCCTGAATGCCAACACTACGAAGCTTTCTATACAAGTGTGTCCGTTCCATGCCAACTACCCTGGCAAGTTCGACAATATTTCCATCGACATTGTCCAGCTGACGCTGCAGATAAAGCCGTTCAAATTCTGTACGCGCTTCACGCAGCGGCATATCGAGTGGCAGTCGCATGGTGTCTGCCGAAGCCTGATAATTTCTGTCGCGGTCTGAGCCCTCCAGAGTTTCAACTTCAGAGGGATCAATTTCGACACCGCTGCCAACAATCAACAGGCGCTGAACAAAATTTATCAATTCAAGCATGTTGCCCGGCCATTCTTTATTGCGCAGCTTATTTTGTGCCGCCACACCAAAATGACGGTAGGGCAGCCCATCCTGCTCAACCAGCCGATCAACATAAAATGACAACAACAACGGTACATCTTCAGGGTGATCGCGTAACGGCAGCGTTTTAATACTAAGTTCAGCTAAACGATAATAGAGCACTTCGTTGAAGTCCCCCTGAGAGATATTCTTTTGCATCTGCGAAGACGTACAGGCAATCACCCGCGCTTTGAACGGTACCGTGCCACCGTCTGCCCGGCTGGCCACGCCTCGATCAATAGCTTCCAGCAACAAACTTTGTGCCGCAGCGGGTAGCTCTTCTAAATCAATCAGGCAAAGTGTTCCACTACCGGCAGACTCGAGATAGCCGGGGCTGTTCTCATTGCCCAGCAACTCACGTGTCGAATTGGCCTCCGATAAACTGTCACACCGCAGAGAAACAAACGGTTGCGTCGATCTGGAACTCACTTCGTGAATATGACGGGCGATTAATACTTTACCGGTAGCCTTTTCACCTTCAATCACAATACCAACATCGCTTCTCGACGCTGTTTTTTCTATCGTCGATCGCAACTCTCTGCTGTAGGCGCTATTGCCAACAATAGGCGTCAATGGCCTGGAACTACCAGACAGAGCCTTGCCGTCTTCAGGTGTAAAACTGTTGATCGCTTTTTCAACAGTAAGCAGTAACCTGGCCAGTGAAAGGGGTTTTTCTATAAAGTCTACGGCCCCCAAACGTGTGGCCTCAACAGCGGTTTCTACCGTGCCGTGTCCGGAGATCATAACGACCGGGAATTTTAACTGCCCGGCATCACGCCATTCTTTCAACAAACTGACTCCATCCTGATCCGGCATCCAGATATCAAGCAGAACCAGGTCCGGCAATTGCTCAGCTACTGCTTCGCGTGCGTTTTTTACATCCTCTGCAACAATGACGGCATATCCCTCGTCTTCGAGGATTTCTCTTACCAGGTCGCGAATATCTGGTTCATCGTCGACCACCATTACCAGTGACTGGCTCATGCGGCATCTCCGTGCATATCTTTATGATTTACGTTGGCAGAGATCGTGTTGACGTCTTGATCTCCAACAGGATTGTGTTGTATTACTACTGGGAACGCCAGCGACAGACGTCCGCCACTGTATTCGTTATTACCCGGGGTATTTTCAGCACGCACAACACCACCATGCTCTTCTACTATTTTTTTCACAATCGCAAGGCCCAGACCAGTGCCTTTTTTCTTTGTTGTGACATAAGGCTCAAACAATCTGTTTAATAATTCCGCTGGAAATCCCGGGCCATTGTCTTCAAACAACAATTCGACAAACGTACTGTTACCCGTGCTGCCCAGCCGGGTACTAATTAGAAGCTTTCTGTCATCCTGCCCACCGACAGACTCAAATGCATTCTTGATAATATTGTGCAGCACTTGCCTGATTCTGGTCGGGTCACCGGGAATAGACGGTATCGAGTTATCAAGATTCAGTACGATTGCATCGCGCTCATCACCGTCACGATACAACCAGCTGGTCTCAGAAATTAAATCGTTAAGGTTAGTCTGGACAAAGTCAACCTGCGGGGTATTTGCATAGTCAGCAAACGCCTTGACCATAGACTTCATTGACTGAACCTGTTGCACAATGGTGTTGGTTAACTTTTTAAGCGTTACAGCATCATCGCCATGTAACTTGGCGGCGTACTTGTGCTGCAAACGTTCTGCAGATAATTGTATCGGTGTTAGCGGATTTTTGATTTCGTGAGCCAAACGCCGGGCGACCTCACTCCATGCAGCATTGCGTTGTGCTTCAACCACATCACTAATATCATCAAAAACCAACACATGCCCGGTATGATTGCTGCCGTTAGTGTGCATGGTTGCACCGCGACACATGACAGGCTTACGGGTCTGATCACCAACAAGCTCCAGCTCAAGACTCCAGTCAGCACGATCATCTTCTAACATGGGACGGATGCCTTCAAAAAAGTGTTGCACAAAAGCATTGCCACTACTGACATCACTGCAGTCTATCGAACGCAGCTCTTGTGCTGTTGATCGCAAAATACTGGCAGCACTGCTATTGCAGGTTCGCACACAGTTATTTTCATCCAGAGTGATAACCCCTGTCGAAATTCTGCTAAGGACCAACTCTAAATAAGAACGCTGATTTTCCACCTGTTGCTGACTGCTGGCTGCACTGGCACGGGCTGCTTCTATTTTGTCGGTCATTTCATTAAAGGAATTGACCAGATCCCCCAACTCATCTCTGCCACTGGTGACCAGTCTGGTCGAATAATCACCTGCAGCAACCAATCTGGTTCCTTCTACCAGATCATGCACAGGCACCATCAGCCGTCGGGCGGCGTAAAACGCAACCCACACCGCCATCATCAGACTCAGAAAGACAGCTAGTGTCAGGGTTGCTATTGAACTTTGTTTTAGCGGCGCGCGAAGGTAGGCCAGCTGCCTGTAGTTGCGAAAACTCTCCTGCACATTGGCGGCAAGCTGCGATGAATTGCGCGACACGGGATATGTTGCATAAAGTACCGAGATACCTTTGATCGGATCACTTGAATACACAGGCACCACTGAGCGCACTTCAAGATCACCATCCTGGGTCGGATCAATACTCAGGTAACCACTGCCGTTACGGGCCCGGGCAACTATATCGTCAGCGGGACGCTCCGGTGATACTCGTACCGTATCGACAAATGCAGTAGTGGCAATAATACGATTGTCTGCACCGATCAATGTCAGTTCAGATGCTTCCGAATCGCCACCAATATCGTTTAGTACTACAACTGCAAGCTCTGCGGGTATATCGATAAGCTTATCAGCTATATCAACAGTGGTTTTTTGCCGGGTGCGCATATAAACCGCCAGCGAGTCCCGACTTAACCCCAGAGCATCGTCCAGAGCACTTTCTACTTCAACATCAAACCAGCTGTCTATATTGGAACGCAGAAATTTTACCGAGAAGGAATACACCAGTGTCATTGGCAGCAGGGCCATGACCACAAGAATAATAACCAGTTTAAAGCTCAGCCTTGAACCCGAAACATTGTTGCGCAGATCAACAAACAATAACCATATACTGGCAAGGATGAGTACACCAATCAGAGCAAGCGCTATAGCGGTGCCGAACATCCACCATTGATAGGAGCGACCAAAGCTATCCAGGTGATCCCCGGTATTGGCCACAAAGTAAAGTGCAGACATCAGGAACACAAAGAGTACCGCCATTAACAACAGGCTATTGGCGAGTCTGCGAATCAATTCAGTAACCATCGAAACACCTCGCTTTCCAGTTGCCACCCTCGCGATACCAATGCCTGTGCCTGTAATGGTCCGGGCAATCGTGTGTGATCAAGCTCCAGCCGGATGCTGGCAGCATAGCGGCGACTGCTGTTTAATCGATCTGCTGGAATCAATGCAAACTGCGACAAGCTGCCCAGCTTTCGCAACGCCGCTGCAAGGCTTCGAAAGTTAGTGCTGTCACCGGTTTGCAAATCTTCAACACGATAGTGCATGGTTAAGTCGTAGTAATAGAGCTTGTAGCGTAATCGTCTCTCAAGTACCGGCGTATCAATCCACCATTTACGTTTCCTGTGTACCGCTACTTCAACCAGAAAATGCAGGTTCACGCCATTTACCAGGGCCTGTACCGGTTCGCTACCCAGATCGACACTGGCGAAGGAATCCAGAAAATAGGTACCGTCTTTAAGATAAGTGCCGGCACTCTCAAAACGCACACTCGAACTGTAAGCCGCTGATGTCATCAACAAGAGAGTAAGCATCGTCGCAAGCGACAATAGCTTTGCCACCAACAGGGTCGGGTGGCGTCGTTGATTAGACAGTTTGGCCATAGTTATTGCCTGAACTCAGGCTTGGTTTTTGACCAGTATCGCATAGTAAAAACCATCAGAATCATACTGTCCCGGCAATATCTGCCGGCCGTGCTGGCAAGCCTGCCCCCATTCTGCGTCGATCACACGCTCCTTTGCATCTTCAGTCACCGTCAGAAATTTCTCGATTGACTGTTCATTTTCCTGTTTTAACACAGAACAGGTTACATAGATCAGACGGCCGCCCGGTTTCAACGTACTCCATAAAGCACGCAACAGGGCAAGCTGTTGTTTCGCCAGCGCCTTGATGTCAGATTCCCGACGCAACAGGCGAATATCAGGGTGGCGACGCAATACACCCAGCGCTGAACAGGGTGCATCCAGCAATATGGCATCGAACGGTTTGTTATCCCACCATTGCGTTACATCTGTGCCATCAGCACACTTGCACTCAGCGGTGAGCTTAAGTCGCGCCAGGTTTTCTTCAACCCGGGCCAGCCGTGACGGTTCATTGTCGACAGCAGTCAGAGTAATACCTGGCTGCAATTCCAGCAAATGACCGGTTTTGCCCCCGGGTGCCGCACAAGCATCAAGCACGTGCTCACCGGGCTGAGGATCGAGCAATAGTGCCGCCAGCTGGGCGGCACTGTCCTGCACGGAAAACAAACCTTCAGCAAACCCCGGCAGTGCGGTGACCCGTTCGTTTGATTCAAGAATCAACGATGTGTTTCCCAACTGCGCGGGCCGGGATAGCAACGTTTGTTTTTCAAGTAGCCGCTGATAATTATCACGGGTACTTTGCAAACTGTTTACACGCAATACCAGCGGTCCCCGTTCATTTTGCGCTATGAATACTGACTCTGCCTGTTGCGGCCAGTCGGTGACAACAAATTTGTATAACCACTGTGGCAGCGAGTGGCGCGTTACCGCATTGTTGTCTACCTGTTCTACAAGCGTATCGCGCTGCCTTAAAAACTCTCGCAACGTTGCGTTTAAAAACCCCTTTGCCCAACGTTTGCGCAGTTTGAGTGTCAAGCCGGTGTAAGAATCGACCGCTGCATAGTCTGGCGTTCTCATGTATAGAATTTCGTATAACGCCATCCACAAGAGAATTTTTATATCTGTGTCTTTGTTGCGCAGCGGTTTTTTTTGCAACGGCTGCAACAATGCTTCCAGCCGATAAGACCAGCGCGCAACACCATAGGTCAGCTCTTGTAGTAGAGCGGCATTACGGGTATCCAACGATTCCTGAGCCGCCCGTAACAAGTCACCCAGTGATTTGCCGTCTGCTACCACTGAGGTTAAAATTCTTACCGCTGTAAGTCTAGGGTTTGTGCTGTTGTCAGCCAATTTGCGTCCCGACTGAAAGCTCACGACTATTTAGAAAATCCGAGATCGCCAGTGGTTTTTTACCTGGCGCCTGTACACGGGTCAGGCGTATTATTCCGTCACCGGTAGCGACATCCAACCCTTCACTCAGGCTCACAATTTCACCGGCAGCTGCTTTATTTGCCGCACTGCTGTCTTGTACCACAATAGATTCCCAGACTCGCAGCGTGTCTCCACTCAACACGGTTTGTGCAACCGGCCACGCATTAAAAGCACAAATAAGACGATGGATATTGATGGCACTATCCTGCCAGTTAATAACGGCTTCACTCTTTTTTAGTTTTTCCGCATAGGTTGCCAATGAATTATCCTGCGCCACCGGTTGCAGATTATTGGCCGACAGCATATCGAGTGTTTCCAGCAATGCTTCGGAACCAATAGCCGACAGAGTATCGTGCAATTGCTGACCTGTAGTGTTTGAATCAATCGGACACTTTTTTACGTGCAACATATCGCCGGTATCCAACCCGACATCCATCTGCATAATGGTAACTCCGGTCTCACTATCACCCGCAGCTATGGCACGTTGTATCGGTGCAGCACCGCGCCAGCGCGGAAGTAATGACGCGTGAATATTCAGACAACCAAAGGCTGGCGCATCTAACACCGGTTTCGGCAGGATCAACCCGTACGCGGCAACCACCATTAAGTCGGCACCCAGACTTTGCAAGCTCTGCAATGCTTCGGGATCTTTCAGGCTGAGTGGCTGCGACACGGGTAACGACAGCTCCATTGCCTTACTCTTGACCGGGCTGAAAGTCAGCTTTCGTCCGCGACCGGCAGGTCGGTCGGGCTGGGTATATACCGCCACTACTTCATGACCTTGATTAACCAATGCCTCAAGCGCGGGCACGGCAAAGTCGGGCGTACCTGCGTAGATAATGCGCAACGATGATTTATCCATAGTAATAAACAAAGGTTCAGGCTAACAGCCGCAGGCCATCGGAGAAAAGAAATCGACAAACACGACGGTTCGCCAGTATTACTATCGCTGCCTGTCCGGCTTTTCGTGCTTCAGCATCTTCTTTTTTATTCGCCTGCGCTTCAGAGCAGACAGGTAATCGACAAACATTTTCCCATCAAGGTGATCAACTTCGTGCTGCACACACACTGATAGCAGACCTTCGGCATCCATTTCGTAGGGATTGCCGTCCCGGTCAAGCGCACTGAATTTGATTTTCTCGGCGCGCTTTACGTTCTCGTAGATTCCCGGTATTGATAAACAACCCTCTTCTCCCTGGGCTTCGCCTTCCAGACTGATAATTTCCGGATTAATCAGGGTCAGTGGCTGATCTTTATTTTCAGACACATCGATAACCACGACCCTCTGATGCACATTTACCTGAGTGGCGGCCAATCCCACCCCTGGTGCGTCGTACATGGTTTCGAACATATCGTCGACCAGCGAGCGCACTCCCTCGTCGACGGTTTTCACCGCTTTGGCGACCGTTCGGAGGTTGTCGTCAGGGAAAATCAGAATATCCAGCGTAGCCATTTCTTAAATTTGATTCAATTTGGAAACATTATTCCGACAAGTTTAAGCCCTCGGGCGCGGATATCAACGCTTAACTGCAATTCGTTTGCATTGGCCACTGCGGACGCGTTGGCAAAAAGTAATAAAATTCAGGGCTGCCGGAGCGCCTTTGGCACTGTTTTTGGTTCATCAACGGGGTAAATCCAAGCACGCGCGAACTGGCAACAGTTACCGCACCTGCATCACCAGTGGTGATGCTCGCTCTAACACCAGCACAGCTATCCGGACAACTATGACATTCCAAGCCCCGCTGAACCGTAAAATCAGTCCAGTTTGCAGCATGAACCTGACGCGCACCGTGAAAACCGTTGCCGGGGCAATTGCTGTCATCACATTATCGACCGCCTGCGCCACCCATCAGCAACCAGATGCCACCCTGGCCGACGACGGGTACTGGCAGCAGATGAAAAACACAGAGATTCAGGAAGCTGTTGGCAAATCGCTGGAAAACAACGTTGCCATCGATCCGGCACTGTCCGCCTCGGCGCCGGGCATGCGCACAATGGGCATGAGCCAGCGAAAACGAGCGCTCAGGGCACTCGCTGAAAGCTCTGTACGCAAAGACAACCCGGGCAACTATACGGTTGTTCGTGGTGACACCCTGTGGGATATCTCTGAACGATTCCTCAGCCGGCCCTGGTTATGGCCGGAAATCTGGCACGTCAACCCGCAAATCGAAAATCCTCACCTGATCTATCCCGGTGATCGCATTGCGCTGACCTACGTCGATGGTCGTCCGCAACTTAAGTTGATCCGCGCGGCCAGCAAAGGCAATGCACCTATTTCTAACTTTCCGCTTGGGCCGTTAGCGCAATTCCTGATCGAACCAAAGGTTATCTCAGGCAGTGATTTGAAAGCCGCCCCCTATGTGGTCAGCGCTGAAGATGATCGCCTGATTGCGTCAATCGGCAATCATATCTACGCACGTGGCGACCTTAGCGGCAACCGCTACAGCATTTACCGACCGGGCGATGCGCTGATTGACCCTGACACCAACGAACTGCTGGGCCACGAAGCTGTCCACGTGTCAAAGGCCAGTGTCGTCACAAAAGGCGACCCGACCAAGTTAATCATCACCAGCAATAACCGCGAAACCCTGGTGGGCGATCGGCTGATGCGAAGCGAGGCAAAGCCTGCCATGAACTTCACGCCTAATGTGCCAAACATCACCAGAAACGGAAAAATCATCTCTCTGTTTGATGCAGTCGGCTCTGCCGGACAAAATCAAGTAGTAGTGCTAAACCTTGGGACGGAAGACGGCGTACAGCAGGGCGACGTGCTGACCGTAAAAGGCAACGACCGGAAAATTCGCGATGTTGTCTCTGGCAAAAAGAATGACTGGGTGACTATCGCGGGAGAGAACGCCGGCGTTGTTATGGTGTTCAGCACTTTTGATCGCGTCAGCTATGCATTGATTATGAAATCACACAGAACCATCAACTTGTATGACAACGTTGGTACCGAGTTGTAGGCAGGTCAATCAGCAGTTAACCACAAAGGCCGCATCTACTGCGGCCTTTGTCGTTGTGGGCAACCATGTTCTCACGCCGATGCACTGACAGTGCATAGGCGACTGTTTGCACGAACGTTGGACCGCATCCCCTTTTAGCGGTTACTATCAATCTGTTATTTCCTACATAAGCATTCTGTTGATGTACCACATCCTTCGAGTCTATGGCTGAGCTAACCACCTGGTTAAGTCTGGTTCACACCCGTGGCCTCGGGCCAGCACTGTTACGTAAATTACTGGCCGGATTCGGATCAGTCGATGCAATTTCCAGCGCGTCGAACAGCAAGCTTGCCGAGGTCGGTTTAGCCAGCAAAGTAATCGACGCCATGAACAACGTCGACGACAAACTGGTTCAAAACGACTTAAACTGGGCTGCTGAAGGCGACGACAGAGCCATCATCACTCTTGATTCCCCGCTCTACCCGCCGCTGCTAAAAGAAATCGCCGATCCGCCAATTGTACTGTACGTTCGCGGCGATCCGGAGGTCCTGCAAACACCGCAGCTTGCCATCGTTGGCAGCCGCAAGCCCAGCCGCACCGCCGAAAACAATGCCCTGCGCATTTCATCTGAACTGGCGGGCTACGGCATTACTGTCACCAGCGGCCTGGCGCAGGGAGTAGACGCCTTTGCACATCAGGGGGCGTTGCAGGCTGACGGTTTGACCATCGCCGTCACGGCAACCGGCCTGGACCGGGTGTATCCCGCAAGTCATCAGTCGCTGGCTCATGAGATCGCCGTCAATGGTGCCATCGTTTCAGAGTTTCCAATTGGCACAAACCCGTTACGGGCCTATTTTCCGCGCAGAAACCGGATAATAAGCGGACTGACGTACGGCACACTGGTTGTCGAAGCAGCGTTAAAAAGCGGCACATTAACCACCGCCGCACACGCGACTGAGCAATCCCGCGAAGTATTTGCCATCCCCGGGAATATTGATAATCCACAGGCGAGAGGGTCACACGCATTGCTCAAGGCAGGCGCCACGCTGGTTGAAACCAGTGCTGATATCCTGCAGCAGCTGGCAGCAGTTCTACCAAACACCCTGACTATCGTCGAGGGCCAAAGCACCGAAGGCCGGAACAGTCATGGTGCGGCCGATCAGGTGGCTGCGGCGTCTCCCGGCTCTACTGGCAATAAAACGGCCCCGCAAGCCGGTTCGGCCAAACCGTCATCCCAGGCCGCACCCCCTTCCGCAACCCCCGATAGCGACACTGATGCCAGAATGGCAGCGATCCTGAAAGCCGTCGAATACGCGCCACTCTCGCTGGATGAAATTATTGAGACCACAGGTTTTGACGTCATCACCGTCACCAACCTGACACTGGAAATGGAATTAAGCGGCTCTATCGAAAGCGTCGCCGGCGGCATGTTTCAAAAGTCCGCGATTGCAAAATAAATACAAACTATTTTGGCGGGCCGATTCCACAGCCTTGAAAATTATTTTTTTACCATAAATTACATAAGCTTACCATCGAGAACCGGCAATTAAACGACGCTGAAACCGCAGTGGCCTGCCGTAAAAAAAATGAACAGAATACTGGCGCGACGGTTAAAAATGGTTTAAAAGCCCACGTGGCATTACAACACTGAGGGCGCATAGCGACGATTTTCCACAACAGAAAAACGCGCAGACCTCTAATAACAGTGCTACTAATAAGACACACGAACACTCATAACCAAAACTCAAAAGTCACCAAATTAAAGAATATATGAGTAAAAACCTGATTATTGTCGAGTCACCTGCCAAGGGTAAGACTATTAAAAAGTACCTTGGAAAGGACTATGAGGTGCTCGCATCCTATGGACACGTTCGCGATCTCGTACCAAAGGAAGGAGCTGTCAACACCAGCGGCGACTTTGAGATGAAGTACCAGATTATCGAACGCAACGAAAAACACGTTGCAGCGATTATCAAAGCCCTCAAAAAAGCCGACCAGCTACTACTGGCGACGGATCCGGATCGCGAAGGCGAAGCGATCTCCTGGCACCTTGTCGAGTTGTTGCGTGAGAAAGGCTTGCTGGAAGGCAAAACCGTCAAACGGGTTGTCTTCCACGAAATCACCAAGTCAGCGGTACAGGACGCGGTGGCAAACCCCCGTGAGCTGTCGTACGACCTGGTCAACGCGCAACAGGCAAGACGCGCACTCGACTACCTGGTGGGTTTTAATCTGTCGCCACTTTTATGGAAAAAGATCAGCCGGGGGCTGTCAGCCGGAAGAGTACAAAGCCCGGCACTGCGACTGATCGCCGAGCGCGAAAAGGAAATAGACGATTTTATACCAGAAGAATACTGGACCTGTACCACCGATCTAATCAAAAACGAACAAGAGTTTACCGCCCGTCTGTTCACACTCGAAGGTGAAAAATTCAGACAGTTCACCATCACTGACGGCGAGCGTGCAGCAAAAGTCAAAGCACTGCTTGAGCAAGCGGCCAATGGCAAACTCAGCGTCGACAACATCGAAAAGAAACAGCGCAAGCGCAACCCGGTGGCACCGTTTACTACCTCTACATTGCAACAGGAAGCTGTGCGTAAGCTTGGCTTTTCAGCGCAACGCACCATGCGAGCAGCACAGCAGTTATACGAGGGAATAGACACTGGAGATGGCGCTGCCGGTCTTATTACCTATATGCGAACCGACTCGGTGACCCTGTCTCAGGATGCTATTGCCGATATTCGTCAGCACATAGATAAAAAATACGGCAAGGACTACCTGCCGGAGACGCCGCACTTTTATAAAAACAAATCAAAGAATGCCCAGGAAGCGCACGAGTGCGTGCGAATAACGTCTGCTGATAAGACACCTGAAAAGATCAAATCTTTTTTAAAGGACGATCAATACAAACTGTATGCATTGATCTGGAAGCGCACACTCGCCTGTCAAATGATGCACGCCACAATGGATCAGGTCAGTGTTGATTTGGGATGTGGCGAAGGCAATGTTTTTCGCGCCAGCGGCTCAACCGTCAAGTTCCCGGGCTTTATGAAAGTCTATCAGGAAGATGTCGACGACAAAAAAGCTGACGACAAAAAAGAAAGCCGCCTGCCGGACATGGAAAAAGGCGACAAGCTCGATGTCAAAGAAATCAATCTTGATCAGCACTTTACCGAACCACCACCCCGCTTTACTGAAGCATCACTGGTTAAAACCCTGGAAGAGTATGGCATCGGCCGGCCATCCACCTACGCCAGCATTATTTCAACGCTGCAGAATCGCGAATACGTTGACATGGATGCAAGACGCTTCACGCCAACCTGTGTTGGCAAAGTAGTTAACGGATTTTTATCAAAGCACTTTACAAAATACGTCGACTACGATTTCACCGCCAAACTGGAAGATGAACTCGATGCGGTTTCGCGTGGCGAAAAAGACTGGGTACCTGTCATTCGTGATTTCTGGGACCCGTTTGACGCACAAGTTCAGGACAAAGAACAAAACGTCTCCATCGATGAAGCGAAACAGGCGCGTGAACTCGGCACAGACCCGGAATCAGGCAAGCCGGTTTCAGTACGCGTGGGCCGCTTCGGCGCCTTTGCCCAGATCGGTACCAAAGACGACGAAGACAAACCAAGGTTTGCAGGTCTAAGACCCGGTCAGAAGATGGATAAGATCACCTTCGAAGAAGCCATGATTCTATTCCAGCTGCCACGTAAGCTTGGCGAAAATAAAGAAGGCGACAGAATCACAGCTGCCATCGGCCGCTTTGGTCCCTACATCAAATACGATTTCTATGAAGATGGCGCAAAGAAGCTCACCACCAAATACGCCTCTATAAAAGAGGAAGACGGCGATGATCCTTACACAATCACACTGGAACGCGCCTGCGAAATTGTGGCAGAAAAGAAAGAGGCAGACGCCAACAAGATAGTCAAAATTTTTGACGAAGACCCTGAAATACAAATACACAACGGTCGCTGGGGCGCCTACTTAACCAATGGCAGCAAGAATGCAAAGCTGCCTAAGGACATGAAAGAAAAACCTCTGGAGATAGACTTTGCCACAGCCAGGAAGCTGATTGATGAAGCACCGGAGAAACGCGGCCGCGGCAAAAAGAAGGCAGCAGCAAAGAAAAAAGCTGTCGCCAAAAAGGCTGTAGCAAAAAAGGCCACATCCAAAAAGAAAACGGCAAAGAAAAAAGCCAGCTCAAAGAAAAAAGCCACCGCCAGAAAAAAGGTCACTGCCAGCGCAGCCAGCGACGACACCAGCACTGAAACGGTGAAAACTGAATAATAAAGGCACAAGTATCACGGCCGCCGCGGCTGCAATTGCCCGCGGCGAGCTTATCGCCTACCCCACCGAAGGCGTCTTCGGGCTCGGTTGCGACCCCGCCAACCATCAGGCGGTGGCGCGGTTGCTGTCGCTCAAGAAACGAGACTCTGACAAAGGCCTGATACTGATCGCCGCTAATCGCCGCCAACTTTCTGCGTATGTCGGTGAGTTGTCGAAAGCCATCGAAGAAAAAATCGAGTCAACATGGCCCGGCCCGGTGACGTGGATTTTACCCTGCCTTGAGGGCACCCCGGATCTGCTGACTGGTGGAAGAACCACCATTGCTGCACGCGTAAGCTCCCATCCACCAGCCGTCGAGCTGTGTTTACGGTGCAACCATGCCATCGTGTCTACCTCTGCCAACCTGAGCGGCCAGCCTGCCAGCACCAGCGCTGCAGAGGTAGAAGAAATATTCAGCGGTGATGTTTCCTACCTGCTGGATCTTCCGCTTGGAACACTTGACGGACCAACACCAATCTTTGATGGCACTAGCGGCAAACAATTACGATAATAGGTAATGAATCCTGAAATCGACATCGACAATGTATCTGCCTACCTGACCGACCTTCAGGAAAGCATCACCAACGCTATCACCACCCTCGATCCGGGCGCTACCCTGACACAGGACAGCTGGCAGCGAGAAGCTGGCGGCGGCGGCCGCAGCCGTGTGTTTAGCAATGGCGATGTGTTTGAGCAGGCCGGCATCAACTTTTCACATGTGTTTGGCGACAACCTTCCACCGTCGGCGACCGCCGGACGTGAAAATCTGGCAGGTCGTGGCTTTCAGGCAATGGGCGTGTCACTGGTATTTCATCCATACAATCCCCACGCACCGACCACTCACTGCAACGTGCGGTTTTTTGTGGCCGAAAAAAAAGGCGAGCCACCTGTCTGGTGGTTTGGTGGTGGCTTTGATCTCACGCCGTACTACGGTAACCGTGAAGATTGTAAACACTGGCATCTGCAGGCAAAAACTGCCTGTGACCCTTTCGGTGAAAATCATTACGCCAAATATAAAAAATGGTGCGACGAGTATTTCTACTTAAAACACCGCAACGAACCACGGGGCGTCGGCGGTATTTTCTTTGACGACTACAACCATCAGAATTTTCAGCACAGCTTTTCATTTATGCAAAGTGTTGGCAATGCGTTTCTGCCCGCTTATATGCCGATCATTGAGAAAAGAAAAGACCAGCCATTTACAGAATCGCAGCGACAATTCCAACTCTACCGGCGCGGTCGCTATGTCGAATTCAACTTGGTGTTTGATCGCGGTACGTTGTTTGGCCTGCAGTCCGGCGGGCGGGTGGAATCGATCCTGATGTCGCTGCCGCCAATGGTCAGATGGCAATACAACTGGGCACCCGAAAAGGGCACACCGGAAGCAGAGCTATACGACTACTATCTGCAGTCGCGAGACTGGATAAACGACCAGCAGCCTGGCGGGGATTAAGAGTTGCAGCGAGGACGAGATATTTTTAAGCGGCCGCTTTCAGGTACTTTGATCGATTGAGGCCAATGGTTGTACCCTTTAATAAAATCGATCGAAGCAGCTGGCCAGATTAGCGCTTCTGCAGCAGATCATTCATTCCCGGACGATCGACGGCCTCAGATTCGGCACACATGTTTACTCTCTGATACATGTCTTCCACTGCACAGATTACCGGACAGCAATCTGACAGGACACTAAAAAAAAGTGTGATTCAACACACATCGCCCCGCAATTCACCTCGGCAGAATGTGATCCCTTCGCGTTTACGGGAGTGATGCGGTTCATGGAAACCGCTGGCTCTGCGACGCAGTTCTCGTCTCAACCTCAGGTTTAAAAAATGAAGATTTTCACCAGACTCGCTGCTATTGCCATCGCAATGGCTTTGTCACCCGCTGTTCAGGCACAGGATTATGTCGCCGTCAGCGTTGAGGCCGAGGATTTTTCACAAAAAAATTCGCTGTGGCGGGTTTTTAGCAACAGCAGCAACCCCAATGTAAACCCTGACCCGGACGGTTCGCATCATTCAACAGCCAGTGGCAAAGCCTATGTTGAGCTGCTGCCTGATACTCGCGTCAGCCATGGCGACAGTCTGGTTACCGGTCGCAACTTCTGGAACGACGCGGGTACCGGGCCGGAGCTGAGCTATATCGTTAATATTCCCGAAGCCGGCAGATACATCGTATTTGCAAAGGCCTATTCCACGGGCACTGAAGACAACGGCATTCACGTCGGACTGAACAATACCAACCCCGCGAGCGGTCATCGCATGCAATGGTGCAGCGGCAAAAACAACTGGACCTGGTCAAGCGCGCAACGCACAAACAGCAACCACTGCGGTACGCAAAGAAGCATCTATCTGGATATTCCAGCCGCCGGTGCAAACACAATTGTTTTCACTGCCCGCGAAGACGGCTTCGAGCTGGACCAGTTTATGTTGCTTAAAGAGAAGACCGCCGGGCTCAACTGCAGCCCCAATGCCAATGATCAAATCACTTGTAACCAGTCGGCCAACGGCGATGTTTTCGACGATTCAACCCAGTCGGATGACCAAAACAACGACGATACAAACAATTCCAATGATATTCAGCAGTGCAACTCTGCTAATTCAGATCCGGATGGCGATGGCTATGGCTGGGAAAACGGACAAAGCTGCCTGGCGATAACGAACGGTTCCGATTCGGGAAGCGATTCCGGCAACGATTCCGGCAACGATTCTGGCAATAATGGAAATACCGCACCGCTTTGCAATTCTTCAGCTTCGGATGAAGATGGCGATGGCTGGGGCTGGGAAAACAACCAGTCATGCCAGACAGCAGCCAGTGCCGCTAACAATGTGACAGACTCAACTGAAACGCCAATTTGCCAGCTGGCTTCCAGTGATACAGATCACGATGGCTGGGGATGGGAAAATTCCCGCTCTTGTATTGTGCAATAATTCCGGCATACCTACGACGTGGTAATCGACTGCGTCGTGCAGGTCTGTTCCTATGCTCTGCCAGTTTCCTCAAAATAACCATTAGAGAGCATTCCGAACTTTCTCAACAGGAGCCAATTGTGATCAAACCAATTTTAACCCTCAGTTTTTGCGCACTATTTCTCACGGCCTGTGGCGGCAGTGATAGTCCATCTTCAAACAACGGTGGCACCGGCACGGGCGGTGATGGTACCGGTGGCACTGATACCGGTGGTTCAGGTGGGGGCACCGATCCTGTATTCGCAGGTGAAACCGGCGATTTCGCTGACACCGCAAATGCCGTTGGCGGTCTCGATGCCAGCACCACTGTATGCCCGGCATCCGTGACTGAAAGCTTTACCGGATGGGCACAAAACGGTGGCAGCTGGTGTGTTTTTAAATGCCCGACCACCAGCGACTATGCCAACGCTGATGGTGATGACTGGGGTTACAGTACTGTTACTCAGTTCACCTGCCGGGACACCAATGCGGCTGCGGGCAGCGCAATAACAGCTCAAATATTTTCACCGATCAATGGCTGCGCCGATGCAAACTGTGGCATCAGCCCGCCTTTCCCGAGAGTGTATATTTCAGGTACTGCAAACCTTGCCAATGCCAATGCGTATAACTGTCAAGCGTGGGAATTCGACGGCGGCACAAAAGAATGGTCTCAATCTGCTTCACCTGCAGCATTCACTCTTACCCTGTCCGAGGGTGGCCCAGGTAATGATAATGGCACAGCCACCACCTGGTCATTCAATGCGGGAGTACTGACCCTGGAGACCGGACGTGTAATGAACAACATCTCTGCAGGCGCCTCCAGCTTCAGTAGCTGGAACAGCAATACTTCTCTGACAAGATGTAAAGCCAGCAGCTAACTACACTTCCAACAATGCAGCAGTAAATAAAAGGCCCGCAATCGCGGGCCTTTTTATTTTGTCATCATGAAGCAACACTGTTTTGCCAATACATCTTCGTGAGCTTCACAATTACATGCAACCCGCTATTTTGCCGCAGTCAGGAAAACGAGTCCTTTAAAAAATCGGCCATGCTCCGCCATGAACGATTGTCTGCCAGCTCACTGTAGACGGTACCAAAGTCGGGATCAGCGGCACCGGGGTTAGAAAAAGCATGCACCGTGTCGCCATAGGCGTGTATCTGCCAGTCGGCCTGCGAAGCACTTAATTCAGACGCCAGCGCTACCATGGCTTCAGGCGTGGCCATTGGATCATCATAACCATGCAGGACCAGGACACGTGATTTTATCTGACGTCCGGCGGTGTTGTCAGGCGGTGTAAACAGCCCGTGAAAACTAACCACTGCGCTGACATCTGCACCGGTGCGCGCCAGGTCAAGTACACACAAGCCACCGAAGCAATAGCCGATGGCCGCTACTTTTTTCGCATTGGCCTCGGGTTGAGATCTGGCAACTTCCACCGCGGTGTCCATGCGCGCCTGCAATAACAAACGATCTTCCAGCAGCGGCGTCATCAAGGCCCTGTTTTCTTCTTTGTTGCTGCCAAGCACCCCCTTGCCATACAAATCCAGGGCAAACCCCACGTAACCCATTTTTGCCAATAACCGCGCCTTTTGAATTGCAAAGTCATCTCTCCCGCCCCACGCGTGCGAGACCAGCACCACCGGCCGCTCTGAATCCGTGGCATTATCTACAGCGACAACACCTTCGAAGACCACATTCCGATGCTGGTATTCAATTTCCCGTGTAATCACAGCCATAATATTTCTCGCTTATTAACCGGTGTATTTAAAAAGGAGCAAACAACAAACAGTTGGCGTTAGTCTAGTCGTTATTTCTGCGCCGGTGACACGCGGGGAAGCCTGAATGCTCGAAAAAACACATTTTTATCATTTTCTGCCGCCGAATCTGCAAGCTTGTCACAGGACGTTGCATCACCGCGTCGAACCTTCCCGTCATCACTGAACACCAGCCAGTGGTCGCTAAATATCACCAGCGCTTCCGGGTTTAGCCCGCCTTTAAAATGCGACAACACTTTGGTGGCGCCATTAATGTTCCATTCATAAAGTGCGAATACACCACCACTGGCAACATCGCCGGCGATAACAACAAAACCGTTATCAGTGGCCTGAATATCACGAATACCGCGGTTACCCAAATCAAGTGTATAGAATTCTTTTACCTGGAATTCCTTTTCATCTTTAAGCAAATGAATAACAATCGCGTCACCAGTCAACCCATCGGTCAGCGGCGATCTCAATCCCAGTAATAGGCTACCGTTGGGCAACGCTGCCAGCCCTTCGATATTAACACCACCCTCCTTTGGTAGTGCCTTCAGTGTTTTTTTTGAAAAGTACTTACGACTCTTAGCCGCATCAACCACCTTACCGGATAAATCCCTAACGACTTCTAAAACCAACAGTTTATCTATATCAGACAAAGCAGTTTTGAATAATAAACTGCGATTGGGTGCAATGTCGCCATCACCATCAAGGCCGTGGGAACCTATCCACCATACGCCGTCTTCGACTTGCACCGCTGCCTCAACATCAACTTCGTCATCATCAATACCGAGTAACGTCCCGTAGGGATAGACCATTACAGGGCTGCCTCCTTCGTTGTCGTACCGGTAAAGGGAGTTTTCTTCATCATAGGCAACCAGCAATTGATCGGTTCCTATCCGCACAGCCGCCGATCCGTCACAGATACCCTGAAACTTTACAATCCGCGGTTGATCCGTGGAAGGTGCTTCGCTGCACGATGCCATTCCCACGGCGCTGGCAAGCGCTGTTAAAAATGCCATCAGTCTGCATAGTGAAGACCCGCGCAGTGTATTCACACTAACCCGCACTATTCACAAGGCGACGGGATAAATTTAACGAAATGTCAAAGTACATAAAAAAAAGCCGCATGGTCGGTGCAAGGTTAACGTCGGATAACACCACTCATCGCAAGCTCGGTTATACAGGGAGGGCTATAGAAATCTATTGGAGGTAATCGACATTGTGCTGTACGTGCTCGGCAAGACTGAGTGCATGTGAAATCACCAGTCTCTGTACTTCTTCGGGCTCCCGCGCTTCAAGAGCATTAATAATCAGCATATGATCACTGACTGAGCGTTTGGTTCGATCAACATCCCGCACCGTTCGTCGCCGGATGAACTGCACCTGGATAAACAGGCCTTCCATCAGATCCTGTAATAAGTCTGATTTACCCAGCTGCACAATGCGCCGATGGAACTGTATATTCTGTTCTGAATATTCGTCAATATTTGCAGTCGCCACATCCGAACTGCTGACGGTGACAAATTCTTCGTGCAGACACTTTATTTCATCGTCACTCGCACGCTCTGCAGCAAGCTTTGCCGCCATACCTTCAAGCGCCGCCCATACGTGAATAATCTCAACAATTTGCTCGCGGGTTTTGCGCACGACAAACGCACCACGCCGGGGGATTGTGGTGACCAGACCTTCCTGTTCCAAACGGGTCAGCGCTTCCCGAACCGGAGTGCGACTCACACCTAACTGTTGAGCGAGTTGCCTTTCATCCAGTTTTGGTGCTTTTTCAGTTGCGTAAATGTCCATTCGGACAATGGCATTTTTCAGAGATTCATACACTTTTTCCTTAAGGCCACTTTCAACTTTCAGTACTTCCAGCTCTACTGCCACTTTGCACCCCCGTATCAGCCGGTAATTGTATACCAATTTGTTTGCAGGAAAAATTATGTTGCCAGTACAACCATAAAAATTGGGCAGGAAATTCAGATAATAAGCTATCCGCATGTGATCCACACCCATGTCAATGTACCGCAGCTATCAAGACCCCTGCGGATTTGCCGATCCAATGCGTTAATAGTAGATTTTTATCCACGCCCCTGCCAGCAGCAGGGTTGCCCCAAACCGAAGTTATCACCAGGTAGATCTATCTGTGTCACACGAAGACATTAGTTACAGGTACCAATCGGATGGTAACCGTCGTAGTTCAAGACGCACTCTAAGGTGGCAGATTCTGTCCATCGCAGCCGTCGGAACACTGGGGTTTTTTGTGTTTCTGGCTGTCATGCTGGGCGAGTCCAAAGACAACGCAGATCTGCTGAAGGAAATCCGCGATACACGCTACCCGGTTCAGGAGAATCTGCTGACGGCGCTCAACGAGCTCGAGACCATCGACAGCAACCTTGAACACGCATTCATTTCATCGAACAGTGCACTGCTGGATCACTCAATGATACTTGCGGCACAGTTTCGAGGGCATCTCCACCGGGCCATGATCCTGGAAGATGACTATCACGAACGCATAAACAAGATTCTCAGTCAATTCGATGAATACTTCACTAATTCGCATGCGCTGGTTCAGTCGGTAATCAGCAATCAAACCGAATTTGCAGACACCACCAGCACAAAACAAAAAAATGCTCATGCCTTCAATTTGTTGATCGACGCACTGGGCGGCCTGCAGACAAGTCAAAGCGAAGCACTGGTGTCCAGCGTTGATGCAGCCACTTTGCGTGCTTCGGAGTCGCTTCGCGTTGGATTAACCACCGGTATTTTTACCGCATTCATGTTGTTTATGATCGCACTGATCACCACCCGTAGCATATTGCAGCGTATAAACAATATGGTGTCATCACTGCGTCAGATCGCAGTAGGCAATGGCGACATGAGTGAGAGAATTGAGCTGACCGGCTCTGACGAAATGACAGAACTGGCATTCTGGTTCAATACCTTTATTGAAAAACTGCAGCGTATCACCGCCGAATCAACCGCCGAAGTAAAGCGCCTGGCATTCACAGACACACTCACTAACCTGCCAAATCGTCGTATGTTTCTGCGCTGCCTGAACAATGAAATCGAAAGAGCCAAAACAAAACCGGGCACCTCGATTGCGGTGATGTTTCTGGATCTCGACAACTTTAAACCGGTAAACGACCAGCTTGGTCATGAAGCGGGCGATGAACTGCTGCGGGCTGTATCTCAACGGCTTGTTCGCACGGTTCGAAATACAGATACGGTATCGCTTGAAACTGATGAACCGCCAGTGGGAGAACCAGTTGTTGCCCGCCTGGCTGGTGATGAGTTTATGTTAATTGTCACTGACATTGAAGATGAAAAACAAGCAGCAAAAATAGCGGAACGAATCAGAGCGGCGGTGATGGATCCCTATGTCATTAGCGGCATGGAATGCTCGGTAGGGGTCAGTATCGGAATTTGTCTCTACCCGCACAACTCACAAGACGCTGAAGATCTTGTCATTAGTGCAGACATGGCGATGTACGAGGCAAAGAATCAGGGTAAAAACACCTATCGCTTTTTCGATCCTGAGCTGCGCAAAGCTTCAGAAGTTAAAATTCTTCTTGATAACGCAATAAAGAAGGCCATTCCCAATGGCGAACTTCACCTGATGTTTCAACCGCAGTTTCGCCTTAGCGATGGTAAGCTTGTAGGTGCAGAAGCACTGCTAAGGTGGGAACACCCGGAACTCGGCACCTACGCCCCCGATGACTTTATCAGGCAAGCTGAAGCTAACGGCAAAATCTGCGAACTTGACGACTGGGTGCTTGAAGCGGTAATTGATCAGATGCAGATCTGGGAAAACAAAAACCTTCAGCCTCTGCAGGTGGCATTAAACTTTTCAGCAGCACAGGCAAGTCGCCCGAGCCTGGCGCTGACAGTCGACCGGATAGCCGGTAACAACAAACATTTGCTTCAGAATCTGGAAATTGAAATCACCGAAACTTCGGCAATCGACAATATCGATGTCGTCGAGTCTAACCTCAAAGCGCTAAAAGCTATGGATATAAAAATTGCCATGGATGACTTTGGTGCGGGTCACTCATCACTCACACTGTTAACCCGTTGTGAAATAGACACACTTAAAATAGACAAGGGTGTGACCCGGGAAATCAAAACCGACCCTAAGAGCCGTGCTGTAGTTCAAGCTATTATCGATCTGGCAGCAAAGCTCAAAGTAAACACCGTGGCAGAGGGCATTGAAGACGAAGCACAGTCGCAAGCTCTTGCCTCAATGAATTGCGATGTAGGCCAGGGTTACTATTATTCCAAACCATTGTCTGCAGCCGAGCTTACTCAGTTCTTAATCGACAATAGCGAAACCATCGACAAGGCGGCTTAGGAGAATAAGGCCACCCCTCTTATTCGATTACTACAACCATGCCGCGTTGGAATAACCCGGTTCACGGAGCGATCAGTTTAAGCAAGGCTGTTCAGTACCGCTATTTGCCATCGACCACCCATTCTCTGGATAAGGTATATACTTACACCTCTCAATCCATGATGGAACAGCTCCATGTCACAGCTGCAGCAAGTCCTGAATCAAATTGACTCAGACCAGGACAACGCACTAAATCGTCTGTTTGAATTGCTCGAAATTCCCAGTATATCAACCGACCCGGCCTACGCGACGCACTGCGTCGACGCCGCTGACTGGCTGGTTAATGATCTCAAAAGCATTGGCATTGACGCAACACGCCGCGACACACCCGGGCATCCGATGGTGGTCGGGCACAGCCGTAAAAACAGCAACCCCGAAAGCCCTCATGTATTGTTCTATGGGCACTACGATGTACAGCCTGTTGATCCGCTGGAGCTTTGGCACAGTGATCCATTCAAACCTGCACTGGAACAAACAACAAATGGACAGGTAATTCGAGGCCGCGGTGCCGCTGATGACAAAGGCCAGCTAATGACTTTTATCGAAGCCTGTAGAGCATGGCAAACCATCAATGGCGAGTTGCCAGTCAATATCACGTTTCTATTCGAGGGAGAAGAAGAATCAGGTTCGCCATCGCTAATTCCTTTTTTGAAAGCCAACAAACAAGAACTGGTAACCGACCTGGCACTGGTTTGTGATACCGGAATGTGGAACGAAAGTACCCCTGCAATCTGCACCATGTTAAGAGGAATGCTGGGTGAAGAGGTGATTATTACCGGCGCTGATAAAGATCTGCACTCCGGTATGTACGGCGGCGCTGCACAAAATCCAATTAGAGTATTGTCAAAAATTCTCGCTGGCCTGCACGATGACAACGGACGCGTCACCCTCGAAGGATTTTACGACGGTGTGCCACCACTGCCGGAACAACTCAAACAACAATGGGACAGTCTTTGTTTTAGTGCGACAGACTTCCTCGGCGCTGTCGATCTTTCCGATGCGGCGGGCGAAAAAGATCATACCGCACTGGAACAAATCTGGAGCCGCCCCACATGTGAGTTTTGCGGCATCAATGGAGGTTACACAGGTGAGGGCTTTAAAACAGTGCTTCCCTCCAGGGCAAGTAGTAAAATTAGTTTTCGACTGGTTGGTTCACAGGACCCCCACAAAATACGCCGGAGTCTGCATAACTATATCGAAGCAAGCCTGCCAGCTGACTGCACTGTGGAATACATAGAACACGGAGCTTCACCCGCTACCGTAATGTCAATTGACAATGCAGCTTTTGAAAAAGCCCGTAAAGCCTTAAGCGATGAATGGCAAACCGAGGCGGTCTATATCGGATGCGGCGGTTCTATTCCGGTTGTCGGTGATTTTCACGAGATACTTGGAATGGAAAGTCTGATGATCGGCTTTGGACTCGATGATGATCAGATACATTCACCAAACGAGAAATACAATCTCAGCAGTTTCCAGAAGGGAATTAAAAGCTGGGCGAGAGTCATCGACTCATTAGCCAGTAACTAAGAAAAACAATGCCCCCTCCGTAGAGCCACTGATTATGTCAAGAAACTGACAACAACCGCTTCCGTTGCGGTTCAGCCAGCATGATCGATAATTGGCTATAGTTTATCGACACTTATTAAAAATTAACAAAGCGTATATGGAACATGCCCCTATAAATGCTATATCTACGCTACCCTATCTAGTTGCTGTTTCGCCAATACACTCAGCGTATCGGCATTGACTCTCATCCGTACCGGAGACACAAATGAAAAAGTTCAGTGAATTGAAACTACAGAAGCTGGCGCATCTATCAGCAATTTGCCTGATTACCGCGACACTTGCAGCCTGTGGCGGTGGTAACAGTGGTGGTGATATCGATCCGCTATTTACTCCGGTTGGCAATGATTCTGATGGCGACGGTCTCACCGATGCTCAGGAAGCCTCTATCGGCACAGATCCTCAACTTGCCGACACCGATAACAACGGCATTACTGACGACAATGAAGACAGTGATTCGGATGGGGTCAGTAATATTCAGGAAATCATCGACGGAACTGATCCGGCCGTTTCATCTTTTGACCCGGATGGTGACGGACTAACAAATACAGAGGAAGCAAGCCTTGGCACTGATCCAAACCTCGCGGACTCGGATTTCAACGGTATCAGCGATGCTGACGAAGATACCGACGGCGACGGCGTGTCCAATATTCAGGAACTCATCGACGGCACTGATCCGGCTGTCTCAGATCTGGTAACTGAGGACCGTTGTGACGACAACAATTCAAATAACCCCGAGTGGGGTGACAACTGCGTACTTAAAGCCGGCGGTACTTATGCCACAAGCTCGTACACCCGGGGTGTGCAGCGCATATTGTGGTGTCAGGGACATGATGCCGGACAGGACATCAATCAGTTTGCCGACGGTATCTTCGGTAACAACACAGCACAGGCGGTGCGAGATTTTCAAACGGCAAACGGTCTTGCAATGGACGGCATTGTCGGTCCCGAAACATGGCCTGCCTTGTTCGGTAAGTTGTCGCTGATCTCAAGTGAGACAAATTTCGACGTACACGCCATCGACGGCCCTAATTGCCCCACACCATCGCCGCAATTCTATCAACTGGCTGATGGTGTCACTCTGCTGGGCTGGAAAATGGCTGAATTTCCGGGCAGTTCAAATCTGGTGGATTTTGGTGCAGCTCCATAACCCATAATCAACTGATGAAA
>CAKZVB010000324.1 GCA_937922015.1 uncultured Granulosicoccaceae bacterium | reverse complement strand
ACATTCTCGCTACGCAGACTCCCGGATAGCTGGCGGCATTTAGCGTTTTTTGGTCTACCTTTAATAGACGTTATTAAAGTAGCACCGCATGAACCCCATTGCCGACAACCGCCGTCCGAAAAACATATTGCCCACCGCAATCGGGGTGGCAGCGGTCGTGCATGTGGCGATAATTATGACCATCGGTTTTGAGGCGCACAGCGAAAACTACATACCACCGTCACTGGAGGTCATGCTGGTTAAAAAATCCAACGTTGACGAAGCACCTGAAACCGCTAGTTATCTGGCCACGCACTCACAGCAGGGCGGAGGTGAATCCGATCTGAAAAAAAGGCCCTCGGCGCTACTCAACGGCGCTCACCCGACCAAAAACGGTGTGGCCACTACAGAGACCATCGAAAGTTCGCCGCAACAAAAACAAAGTCGCGAAACGCAGGTACTGACCCAAATATTCTCTGACCATACCGTGCAGGACAAAGACAATAAACATCAGGTCACCGATACCAGCAGCGCACAAGAGAGCCTGAAGCGTCAGCGACGCCGCGAGATAGCAAGATTAACGACTGAAATTGCTGAAGCGATGGAACGACAGGCCGCCAGACCACGAACCATGTACGTGACAGCCAGCACCAAAAAAGCGACTGCAGCCAACTACATGCTGGAGTGGGTTAAAAAGGTAGAGCGTATAGGCAACCTGAACTTCCCATCACTTTCACTCAGTACGGGCGGATCACTGGTGCTGGTGGCGGGTATCAATAAACAGGGCAACATTACCACCACCCGCATAGTGCAATCGTCCGGTTCAAAGGCGCTGGACAAGGCAGCGATAGACATTGTGAAACTGGCTGAACCCTACTCTCCCATGTCACCGGAGCTGGCGCGCGAAACGGATGTTATCTATATCACCCGCACCTGGCAGTTTAATACCGACCGCTCACTGACAACTCGTTAGCACAATACCACTTCTCTGTTGCCGGCCATCCACGCCGCGACAACAACAGTCATCGCATCAGGACTTGCCTGCAGTCAGCAAAACAGCGATCGCAACTCGCTTTAATACCTCACAATCGCCCCGCCCAAGCTGTTAAACTGCACCTTCGAATTTCGTAACCAGAGAGTCTGCGCGGCCGAACGTCAGCTACTGCGAACGCGCCCTGACGGCGCGTTTTCATCGATCATTCTTGTTGGGTAAGAACATCTATGCGCCTCAAATGATCGTAAAAATGCCCTCGCCATGGCACGTTCTCGCTACGGTAGTTCTACCGCGCAGACTCCTGGCGCGCCGACTCCCGGAAAAATCAGAGCACCGCAACGAATGGATTTAACCCATCACTTTTTATTATCGATGCCAGGCCTTGCGGACTCCTGGTTCGACAAAACAATAACCTACATTTTTGAACACAATGACGATGGCGCATTTGGATTCGTGATCAACCGGACCGCGGTTATTACCGCCGGCGATGTGTACCAGCAACTGAACATCGAATGCGAGCGCGAAGACGACCGCAACGCCACTGTGCATGAGGGCGGACCCATAGATACCGAACGAGGTTTCGTGTTGTACCCGTCGAAAAATGGCGGCGTGGGAAAACACTGCGCCGATGGCGGCTACGGTGTAAGCCTGTCTGGCTCGGCAGAGATATTAACCACCATAGGCTCGGGCAACGGGCCGGAGAAGTACCTGCTGTTACTGGGCTACGCCGGGTGGGATGCCGGCCAGCTGGAAGCCGAAGTGACGAACAACGCCTGGCTCACCTGCGAAGCGGGCAACGACATATTGTTTAACATGGACCCTGAAAACAAATTTGATTACGCTGCCCGCTCTCTGGGGATAAGCGACTTTTCCATGCTCTCTACAGACACAGGCCATGCCTAAAAATATACAACAAGAGCAATCAGACAATACAATAAACAACGGAATCACAGCTGACGAAAAGCCCGGCGCCGGCACCTATATTTGTTTTGATTTCGGCGGTAAACGGATCGGCATAGCAACTGGCCACACAGACACCGCACAGGCCAGTCCACTAATGACCATTCGCAATATCAACGGCCGGCCGGAGTGGGAAAAAATAGATGAACTTGTCGCACAATGGAAGCCTGCCGGTTTTGTAGTTGGCCTGCCACTGCGTGACGATGGCCAACAGCAAATGCAGTTGACGCTTTCCCGGTCGTTTTCGAAAAAACTGACAAAACGCTACTCGCTAAAAACATACCGCTGTGATGAACGCTACAGTTCGATAGAAGCATCAAGAATTCTTGCTGAAAATCGCAGGCTTGGTAACCGACGCAAAATTGAACGCGAAGATACTGATAAAATTGCCGCGGCGATTATTCTGGACCATTGGTTTAGCGAAAATACCTGACAACACCCCAGGCAAACTACAGATTTGACCTTATGACACAAAATACCCAGTACCACCCGGACGAAGTAACCGGCTGGCTCGATAACATGGCCGGGCAACTACGCGCTATGATTAAACAAACCGATGGCGATGCAAAAATGCTTGGCATCAGAACCGGTGGGGCATTGGTTGCCAGACATCTGCATGGCGCACTGGGACTAAATGACCCGGCCGGAGAGCTCAATATTTCATTCTATCGCGATGACTTCAGCCAGATTGGCCTGCATCCACAGGTAGGTGCATCTGACATTCCTTTTGCGGTAGATGACGAAGTCATTATTCTGGTCGACGATGTCTTGTACAGCGGTCGCACCATACGCGCCGCGATGAATGAGATCTTTGACTTCGGACGCCCCCGGCAAATTATACTGGTGACATTAGTAGAGCGCAGCGACGGGCGCGAATTACCCATTAGTGCAAACATCGTTGGAAAAACGCTGGAGCTTGCCAGCAACCAGAACATAAAACTTCGTGAAGACTTCAGCCTTGAGGTGGTGGCACGATGACCCTCACAGCAATCAAAAAACCTTCCATCATGACCAGTGCATCGCAAGATCTGCAGCTTACAGACGAAGGCAGGTTAAAACATTTTCTGACCATTGAAGGGCTCAAAAAAGAACGGCTCACCGAGATACTCGATACCGCGGAAACCTTTATAGGGGTCAACAGTAAATCCACCAAAAAAGTGCCATTACTCAGAGGTAAAACTGTCGCCAATCTGTTTTTCGAAAACAGCACCCGCACCCGTACCACCTTCGAGCTTGCCGCCAAGCGGCTATCCGCGGACGTGTTAAACATCAACGTCAACGTATCTGCTGTCACTAAAGGCGAAACTCTGCTGGATACGCTGAGAAATTTACAGGCAATGCAGTGCGATATGTTTGTGGTCAGACACTCCGCCTCCGGCGCTGCCCATTTTATCGCCACTCACGTAGAACCGCACGTGAGCGTGATCAACGCCGGTGACGGACAGCATTCCCACCCGACGCAGGCCATGCTGGACATGTTCGCCATTCGTCGCAACAAGGGTGATTTTGCACAGCTTAAAATAGTTATTGTCGGTGACATACTGCATTCCCGGGTAGCACGCTCACAAATTCATGCATTGAACATACTGGGTGCAGGAGAAGTAGCAGCGGTTGGACCGAAGACTCTGCTACCCGAGCACGTGCGCGATCTGGGCGTTACGCTTCACCATGATTTCGATCACGCACTTAAAGATGCCGATGTCATCATTGGATTGCGGTTGCAAAAAGAAAGAATGAGAACAGCACTGTTGTCTACCGAGGATGAATACTATCGAAGCTATGGCCTGACCGAAAAACGGCTGAAGCTTGCCAGGCCCGACGCCATCGTGATGCACCCGGGACCGACAAACCGGGGAGTGGAAATTGAAGCCAGCGTGGCGGACGGACCGCAGTCAATAATTCTTGAGCAGGTCACCGGCGGTATCGCCACGCGAATGGCGATTATGTCAATTGCGATGGGCAATGTTGAAAAATCCATGAACGCCATACCCGCCGGAACACCGGAAACTAATTTTGCAACCGCAGCCACGGCTGAAATTCAGTCGGATGAGGCCTGATGATGAACGCTACCACAATAATAAACTGTAGCTACATCGACGGCCAGACCAACCAGCTGAAACACCCCGGCGGCGACGGCTGCATAAGCTTTGACAACGGGATTTTCACGCACATTGGCAGCTCGGTGCCTGATAACATCGCTACTACCATAGATGCGAAAGGTGCACTGGTTATTCCCGGTTTGATCGACTGCTACGCACGTCTTAGAGAACCGGGCTTCGAAAAGGCAGGCACCATTGCATCAGAAACCAATGCAGCAGCGAAAAATGGCATCACTACCATTTTCTGCGCACCGGATACTGATCCGGTAATAGACGAACCGGGCACAGTCGAACTTATAAAACGACGTGTAGCTGCCGCAAACGGCGTGAAGGTATTACCAATTGGTGCGGTAACCCTGGGCCTTAAAGGTGAGCAACTAGGCGAAATGCTAACGCTATCGGAAAGTGGTTGTGTGGCATTCAGCAACGGTGACCACCCTATAGGCAATACCCAGGTGCTGCGACGTATTATGGAATACAGCAGCGGTTTCAATTTAAAACTGGTGATCGCGCCACAGGACCCATGGCTTTCTGATGGCGTGGCACACGAGGGTAGTGTTTCCACAAGACTGGGGCTCCGAGGCATCCCCGCGGCCGCTGAAACCGTCGCGTTGTCGCAATTAATTGAGCTGTGTTATCAGACCGGTGCCGCGGTACACTTCTCCAGACTGTCTTCGCATCGTGGTGTGCAACTGGTGAGTCAGGCCAAGAAAGACAACATCAACGTGACCGCTGACACCGGTATTGATCATTTGTTTTTAACCGAAATGGACACCAGCGATTTCAACAGCACCTGCCACACCTCTCCACCGTTCCGGTCACGCCGCGATCTTGAAGCGCTGCGCGAAGGTGTTGCCAGCGGTGTGATTGATGCGATTTGCTCAAACCATGCGCCACACGAGCTCGACAGTAAACTTACCCCTTTTGCAGAAAGTGCCGCGGGCACATCTTCTCTGGACACTTTTCTTGTTCTGCTTATTCGACTGGCCGATGAAATGAACCTGCCGCTCTCCACGGTTATCGAACGAGCCTCGGCGGGACCGGCACGGTGTTTTAATCTGCCACAGGGGAAACTGACTGTTGGAGCACCAGCAGATCTATGTGTTATTGATCAAATGCACGACTGGGAATTCAGCACTGCGCAAATGTTAAGCAAGGGCAAAAACAGTCCCTACGAAGGCTGGGGGTTTCAAGGTAAAGCGAATCTGACTGTGGTCGGCGGAGTGTCTGTTTAACAACGGTACTGATTACTACTGTCCTGCCGTTGCGGTCAGGACTTGCTACCTACCCCTGCTCAAAACCTACCCCTGAAAACAAAAAAGCCACCTACTGGTGGCTTTTCTACTACTGACTGAATGCATTTAACCTCTGAATCAGGACGCTATCTGATAAGAATCATCGTCCGCGTCTTTAAGCTCCAGTCCGCCACTGTCGTCGTCAGCCATTGCACCTGCCCCTGACTCATCAAGCTTAATACGCAATCTCAGGTCGTTCACAGAGTCTGCATTACGCATCCCTTCTTCCAAAGTCACTTCGCCGGATTTAATCAACTTAAAGATTGCCTCATCAAATGTGATCATGCCTTGCTCACCGGATTTTTTCACCAGCTCTTTCATCTCGTGAATTTCACCTTTCTTGATCAACTCACTCATCAAAGGAGAGTTGAGGAGAATCTCAACAGCAGCACGTCGGCCGTCACCACCGGGCGTTGCCAGCAAGCGTTGTGAAATTACGGCTTTGAGATTAAGTGAAAGATCGAGCAACAGCTGGTTGCGCCTTTCTTCAGGAAAGAAGTTGATGATTCGATCCATTGCCTGGTTGGTGTTGTTTGCGTGCAGTGTTGCCAGACACAAGTGACCGGTTTCGGCAAACGCTATCGCATGCTCCATGGTGTGTTCGTCTCGAATCTCACCAATCAGTATCACATCAGGCGCCTGACGCAGTGTGTTTTTCAATGCTATTTCAAAGGTCTCTGTATCCGTGCCTACCTCACGCTGTGTGACCAGACACCCTTTGTGTTTATGTACAAATTCTACCGGGTCTTCGATAGTAATAATGTGGCCCTGACTGTTTTCATTTCTATAGTCAATCAGTGCCGCAAGACTTGTGGATTTACCAGAGCCGGTGCCACCCACAAAGATCACCAGACCACGGGTGATCATAGCGACATCTTTAAGCACGACAGGCAGATTCAGTTTTTCAAATGAAGGTACTTCAAAACCGATTATTCGAATTACCATGCCGGCACTACCGCGCTGCACAAAAGCGTTCACACGAAAGCGTGCAACGTTTGGAACACTGATGGCAAAGTTACATTCTTTAGTGGCCTGGAACTCGGTTTGTTCCTTATCTTCCATTACTGAAATTGCCAGCGCCACAGTTTGCTGCGGCGTCATTTTCTTGTCTGTTATGGGCGTGATCTTTCCGTGCAACCGCATACTGGGAGGCGCGCCTGCGGTGATAAAAAGGTCAGAACCACCATCCTCCTGCATCTTTGACAGCAGACCGTAAAGATATTTTTTTGCTGAGTCGTTTTCCACGATATTACACCTGATTGTAGGTAGCAGATTACTGAACTAATTAGCCAAGCGTATCTGGATTAGCTGCTTTCTTGCGAGCATCTTCAAGACTTACTTTACCTTTCTGGACGAGATCTTTGAGATTTTGATCAAGGGTTTGCATACCAGCGGCCTGACCAGTCTGAATAGCTGAATACATCTGTGCTACTTTATCTTCCCGGATCAGGTTTCTGATCGCCGGTGTTCCCATCATGATCTCGTGTGCCGCCACCCGACCACCGCCAACCTTTTTTAACAGGGTCTGTGAGATCACAGCTTTCAGCGACTCAGACAACATAGAGCGCACCATTGGCTTCTCACCCGCCGGGAATACATCAATAATTCTATCAACAGTCTTTGCAGCAGAACTTGTGTGTAGTGTGCCAAACACCAGGTGACCGGTTTCGGCCGCGGTCAGCGCAAGACTGATGGTTTCCTGATCTCGCATTTCACCAACCAGAATAGTGTCGGGATCTTCACGCAATGCAGATCTCAATGCCGCATCAAATCCATGCGTGTCACGATGAACCTCGCGCTGATTAACCAGACACTTTTTACTGGAATGAACAAATTCTATTGGATCTTCAATAGTAAGAATATGGCCGAGTTCAGTCTCATTTTTATAATCCATCATGGCTGCCAGCGTGGTCGATTTACCAGAACCGGTTGGCCCTGTCACCAGCACAATGCCGCGTGGAAATTCTGATATCTCCTGAAATATCGGTGGCGCACCGATTTGCTCCAGCGTCAATACTTCACTAGGGATCGTTCTGAATACCGCACCGGTTCCACGCGCATGGTTAAATGCGTTAACACGAAAGCGGGCAATATCCGGCAACTCAAAGGAGAAATCCACTTCCAGCTTCTCTTCAAATTCTTTTCGTTGTTTGTCGTTCATGACATCGTAGATCATGGACTGTACAAGTCCGGCATCGAGCTCTGGCACGTTAACGCGACGTATGTCACCATCAACACGAATCATTGGTGGAAGTTCTGCCGATAAGTGTAAATCGGACGCCCCATTTTTCACGCTGAAGGTTAAAAGCTGTGAGATATCCATTGTCAATTCCGGATCAATTAGTAAATAGTCAGACACTGAGACCCCAAACGGGCAGCGTCCCTCTAATTGCTATCGACACCGTGTTGCGTTTTATTAATAACCATTAGCGGCACTTACGGGCACTGAGTTCGAATATTCACCAAAACACACTAAAAAACCCAGCAAAACAACCAAGCAGTTTGCAACGACGACAGACCGGACCATGATTGCCAGCAACCTAAACCAGATACAGCGCACAATTTCCGAATGCGAAATTGCACATCAACGCACTCCCGCCAGTGTTCAACTGCTGGCGGTCAGCAAGAAAAAGCCGATCGAACTGATTCTTGAGGCGATTGCGGCGGGTCAAACAAGCTTTGGTGAGAATTACGCCGATGAAGGCGTTGCTAAAATTCAGGCATTAAACGAGCACCAACTCGAATGGCACTACATTGGCCATATTCAATCCAACAAAACCCGCCTGATCAGCAGCCACTACGACTGGGTGCAAGGCGTTGATCGATTAAAAATTGCCGAAAGACTGGCGCTGCATCGACCCGATAACCTGGCTCCACTCAATATCTGCCTGCAACTGAACATAGATGGCGAAGAAACAAAATCCGGGTGCACCAAAGAACAATTGCCGGAACTGGCAGAATTCGTGGCAAAACAACAAAACCTGCGACTGCGCGGAATTATGGCAATACCGGCTCCCGAGCAAAACCAGCAGGCGCAACGGCAGGTTTTTGCCACCATCCACCAGGTCTACCAGGCACTCCAGCAGCGCCATTCCACGATTGACACCTTATCCATGGGTATGACCGGTGACATGGCTGCCGCTATCGCCGAAGGATCCACCATGGTTCGGATCGGCACCGCAATCTTCGGAAGCCGCGACTGACGGCCTGTACCCTGGCTGAGGAAACATTTAATTGCAGCAAACTCAATGTGGTGACTAATCTGCTATAAATCGCACTTGTCCAGGGATATCAACCGGGTATCAGTAGTACCACCACATTGAAACCCGTATCATTCACCCCATCAGTTTTAGAAATCCACATTAAGGAACCATCATGTCGACCAATAATCCACTAGTTGCTGCAAAAGCCGCTGGCCAAAGCCTGTGGCTCGACTTCATCCAGCGCAGTATGTTAAGTAGCGGAGATCTCGACAAGCTGATCAAAGAAGACCAGATTGACGGCATTACCTCTAACCCGTCAATTTTTGAAGCGGCAATCGCCAACACCGATGAGTATGACCAGCAAATAAAATCGATACTGGACACCGCGCAAAAATCCACCCCGATGGAAATATTCAAACAGCTGGCAATCACCGATATTTCCGATGCAGCAGACAAATTTGCCCAAACCTACAAAGACAGCCGCGGTGACGACGGCATGGTTAGTCTCGAGGTTTCGCCCAGGCTGGCGCACGACACTGAAGCCACAATCGCGGAGGCAATAGAGCTTCACAGCGCATTGAATAAGCCTAATGTCATGATAAAGGTACCGGGCACCAAAGCCGGTGTCAGCGCTTTCGAAGAATTGACGGCCAGGGGTATCAGCGTCAACGTTACCTTGTTGTTTTCTGTAACACGTTATAAAGAAATTGTTCAGGCCTACCTGCGGGGCCTGACGCGATGCCTGGACAGCGGACAAGACATCAGCAAAATAGCCTCTGTCGCTAGCTTTTTTGTCAGTCGGGTAGATGTTGCGGTAGACAAAGCTCTGGAGGAACACAGTGGTGAAGTACGTGACGCACTCCTGGGTAAGGTTGCAATCGCCAACGCAAAGGTTGCCTACAGCTACTACCAGAACGTTTTTCAAAGCCCGCAATTTGAAAAGCTAGCCAAAGCCGGTGCCTTGCCACAGCGACTTTTGTGGGCGAGTACTGCGACAAAAAACCCGGCCTACAGTGATGTGTATTATGTTGAAGAACTCATGGGCCCCGACACAGTAAATACCATTCCGCCAAAAACCATGGATGCATTCCGCGATCACGGTATAGTGGAGAACCGATTAGAAACTAATCTTGGTGCAGCTCAACCGCAACTCGATGCACTGGCATCGCTGGGCGTTGATCTTGACGCAATTACTAATCAGCTGGAAGATGACGGAGTGGCCTCATTTGCTCAGGCATTCGACCGACTACTCACGGCAATAGAGAGTAAATGCGAAAAATTAACCACTGCATGAACGCAATACATTTCAAAAACACAAACCAGACTCGCCACATAAACCGGATATCCCTGCTATGAGAATCGCTTTTATTGGCGGAGGCAATATGGCCAGAAGTCTTATTGGCGGACTGGTAGATTCAGGCGTCAACGCCTCGGACATCACTGTCTCTGACCCGATAGATGCTGCTCGTGAATCCTTAAAGGCGGATCTGGGCATTCAATCGGCCGCAAACAATGAACAGGCGCTGCAACAGGCGGACGTCATTGTATTGGCTGTTAAACCGCAAAAAATGCAATCTGTGGTAACAGGGCTTGCCAACCAGTTTGCGGACAAACTTATAGTATCTATTGCGGCAGGCATTCTCAGCCAATCCCTGACCCACTGGTCAAACCAGACTGACGCTGCCATTGTCCGTTGCATGCCCAATACGCCATCGTTATTGCGATGTGGCGCGACAGCACTTTACGCCAACACTTATGTAAGCGACGCTCAGAAACAACAGGCACAAACCATTCTGGCGGCCGTCGGTGAGGTAGAGTGGGTCGAACAGGAAACCCATCTTGATGCAATTACCGCACTTTCCGGATCGGGACCGGCATACTTCTTCCTGTTAATGGAGTCGATGATAGATGCGGCAGTAGACTTGCAACTACCGCCTGACCTTGCCCGCCGGTTTGCAATACAAACAGCACTGGGTGCGGCAAGAATGGCAAACGAAGGCGATACAACACCACAGCAACTGAGAAGAAATGTCACCTCACCGGCCGGCACCACAGAAGCGGCGATCAATAGCTTTACGAATGACAATTTTCACGACATAGTTGCGCGCGCCATGCGCGCCGCAGATCACCGTGCAAACGAACTGGGCACAGAACTCGGAGAAAAAACATAAATGGGTAACGCAAGCGCAGGATTTGAATACCTGATATCAACCTTGTTTGATTTATTTGCATTCGTTGTAATGCTACGTTTTATCATGCAGTTAACACGGGCCGACTACTACAACCCGGTTTCACAGTTTGTCGTCAAAGCGACCAACCCTCTGCTGATTCCAATCCGGCGCGTGATTCCAGGAGTTGGAGGCCATGATATTGCAGCTCTGGTATTGTGCTTTCTGGTGCTATTGGGAAAATTTGTACTTTTACAGGTTATCGGCCTTGCCGGCGGCGGCTGGGGCGGCACAGTGATAGCAACTATTATGGGCACCGCAAGACAGGTTGGCCTTATTGGCACCGTGTTCAATGTGTTTATGTTTTCAATTTTTGCGATGATCATTCTCAGTTGGGTGTCTCCGGGCGGACACCCGATATCCGGCCTGTTGAACAGCATCACCTCGCCTATCCTGACGCCAATCAGAAAGGTTGTGCCACCGATGGGGGGCTTTGATCTCTCCGCACTTGTTGCATTGATCGGCATTCAGTTTGTCCGCATTGTCCTTAATGTCTGAACTACTCACAAGGCGCCTGTCCAGCACCGGGTGGTGGTCGACTAAAATCAGCAGTTTTTACTATATACTGGCGTGCTCCGCACCACACGGGTGGCTTTGCTAATCAACAATGTCTGCTAATAATCCAGAGTCCGATTCAATAGAAATTGTTAGTCAGCAGACTGCAAAGCTAACCACACCACTGCCACTCGAATGTGGCAAAGTGTTGCCGCAGCATGAGCTTGTCTACGAAACCTATGGTGAGCTGAACCACGACAAATCAAATGCTGTCCTTGTCTGTCATGCCCTCTCAGGTGACCACCATGCAGCGGGCAAACACAGTGTTGACGATAAAAAATACGGCTGGTGGAATAGCTGCATAGGACCGGGCAAAGCCATCGACACCAATCGCTACTTTGTCGTGTCGTCAAACAATCTGGGAGGGTGCCAGGGCAGCACCGGCCCGTTATCAGTTGACGCGGAAACCGGTCAGCTTTTCGGCCCTGATTTCCCCATCGTTACCTGCAAAGACTGGGTCCAGAGCCAGAAGATGCTAATGGACTATCTCGGCCTTGACCATTGGGCAGCTATCGCCGGGGGCAGCCTTGGTGCCATGCAGGCATTGCAATGGAGCATCGACTACCCGGATCTGGTTGACCACGTTCTACTAGTTGCCTCTGCTGCTAAACTAACCGCTCAAAACACCGCCTTCAACGAAGTTGCACGCCAGGCCATCATGACCGACCCCGAGTTTCATGAAGGTCGTTACTATGCTCACAATAACATTCCCCGCCGCGGCCTTATGCTGGCCAGGATGCTGGGTCATATCACTTACTTGTCCGAAGATGCAATGCGGGAGAAGTTTGGTCGGGAGTTACGCAGCGACAAGCTCAATTTCAACTATGATGTCGAATTTCAGGTCGAAAGCTATTTGCGCTATCAGGGCGAATCTTTTGTTGATCGCTTCGATGCCAACACTTATTTGCTGATGACAAAGGCGCTGGACTACTTTGACCCGGCACATGACTACGACGACGACATCGTAAAAGCGTTCCGCCGCATAAAAGCTAAAGTACTGGTGATTTCGTTTACATCAGACTGGCGCTTCTCCACCGAGCGCTCAGAAGAAATTGTGAACGCAATGATGCTGGCAAATTGCGACGTCAGCTCATCAATTATCGAATCTAACTCAGGCCATGATTCCTTCCTGATGCCGATAGAAGACTATGTCAACAGCATAAAGTGCTGGCTTAACAATATTGTGCTGCGATGAATTCAATAAGCCCTGATACAGACAACAAAAACGATCACGCGCCGAAATTGCGAACCGACCTGAAGATAATTCAGGAATGGATTGAACCAGACAGTCGCATACTTGATCTTGCCTGCGGAGATGGTGCTCTAATGACCGCACTTCGCCAACGTAAAAACACCACCGGCTACGGCATGGAAATTTCCCTGCCTGATGTTCACGCCTGCCTGAGGAAAGGTTTAAACGTCATTCACCGTGATATCGAATTAGGTCTGGATATTTTTGATAACCAGACTTTCGACTACGTAGTGACCACGCATTCTATCCAGACCTTTATTAATCCGGCGCATATCCTGGAGGAAATGGTCAGAGTGGGTGTCAGAGGAATTGTCTCTTTTCCAAACATGGGTTATTGGCGTGCGCGTGCGCACATCGCACTGCGCGGCAGAATGCCACAAACAGAGTCGCTGCCCTATCAATGGTATGACACTCCCAATTATCACCTATGTACTTTACGCGACTTTGAAAACCTGTGTAAAAAACTGGAAATCAGGATAGTGAGACGTGCTGCTGTCAGTAAAAAATCACTGCCTGCCTCGCTACACCCCAACCTGTTCAGCGAAACGGCACTGTATGAGATCACAACTTCAAAAAGTTCGTAAATCTCCCGGCATTTGCGCTTGTATTGCTGGTATAAACCGATGGGCATAAAGTCCAAAAAACGCTAAACGGTTATTGCCAACATTACAAAACCGCTGTTTTTATAGTAGAAAAAGGCGATAATGCTAAAAAAACCCTGTTTTAAAGGTAAAACACTGCGTTTTTTTGTTGGAATCCTCAATAGATGATGTATCATCCGCTTCGCGCCATGGCGCTATCTACTTTATAAATTTAACCAGTCAACTAACTGCACGCTAAAGATTGGACAAAGTCTACTAAATTACTGAACTGCTTAGTTACCGTATCAGGGGCAACCGTTAATTGCGCCGCTGCTTCGGGGAATAGTTAAACAGTTGCATGTTGGCTTGTCACTTAGCTGGTGGTTGGTTTAACGCATAGTCAATAACAGGTGTCTTAAAATATGGCGAAGAAAAAAGCGTCCGCAAAAAAGAAAGTAATCGGTAAGAAGAAAAAGAAAGTAACCAGTAAAAAGAAGGTTTCCAAAGCAGCTGCTGGCAAAAAGCCGCCTACCAAATCTGAGATTCTTGCACACATCTCAGAGGACACCGAGCTGAGCAAAAAAGAAGTTGCTGCGGTTCTTGAATCTCTGACCGGCTTGATTGCTAAAAACATCAGCTCGCGCGGGCCACAGATGTTCAGCCTGCCAGGCCTGATGAAAATCAAAGTTAACGTGAAGCCAAAAACCAAAGCTCGTAAAGGCATCAACCCTTTCACCGGGGAAGAAATGATGTTTAAAGCAAAACCAGCACGTAAAGTGGTAAAAATCATGCCACTGAAATCATTGAAAGAAATGGTGTAACACGCTGAGTGTATTTATCGGGCCAGCAAATGGCCCGATAAATTTAAGCCGTAAACCTTGCCTTTCCCCTCTGTCACCCTGACAAAACAACCATTACTCATTGGTCAGAAGCTTCCGCTGAGTACCACTAATTCAGCCACTTGCAACTCGCAAACTGATAGTTTGCCCGGAATTCAGCTCCCGACAATCGAACTGTTTGGGTTAAAGCTGGTCTGCTTTACAGAATGCTATGAAACGAAATTGATAGTTCAGGCATAGTGGCAGACCGCAGAGAAAAAAAACAAATGCGTTAAGCCGGATTTATAAACAAATCGGGCTGTATAGTGAAATCGGCGACATGAAGCAATATCATGTGAGCTACAAAGAGAATAATAACGGTTACCACTGAACTGAAGGATCAGTTTTAAGATGAACGAGAGATTTGTAAATGGCTAAATTAGCACCCTGGGTGAGTCGATTGCTCGTGATCCTAATCGGCTACGTCGCCGCTACCGTCGCGTTGCGTTTTGTACCGATAGAAGACACTCAGGCCAGCGTGGTGCCAAGATCCGCACCGCTGGAGGCACCACCGGCATCGGGCAGCCCATCGATGGCTGAGATAGCCCTGGACGCGTCCAGACAGAATATTTTTGGCAAAATTGGTGTCAAGCCAGTGGCGGTCGCGAAAACGGACGAACCCAAGACTCAGCGCGCAACCCTGAATCTGGCATTGGTGGGCGTCTACTCTGCCCAACCTGCTGATCGCGCAATTGCTATTGTCAGTGCCAATGGCAAACCCGAAGAGGTTTTCCGGGTGGGTGAAACCATTATCGACCGCGCCACTTTACTGGAAGTGCTGCCAAACGAAATTGTGGTAGACAACAGAGGCCGCCGCGAGATCTACAAATTACCGGAAAAAGTCGCCTCCACCGGTCGCAGTGCCGGCCTTGAAAATTTGCCTGGAGCATCAGTACAGCAGAATCCACAAAACGCTAACAACGGGGCACCTATTGAACTGCCGGACTCGCCTCGGGCGATACGCGACACGCTGGCGCAGAACCCGGCAATGCTAAACAAGCTGGTGAGCGCTGTTCCCTACCGGGAAAACGGCCGGATTCTGGGCTATCGACTGACGCCCAAGCAAGGCGGTGGACTACTGGAACAAAACGGAATTCTGCCGGGCGACGTTGTCACCAGAGTGAACGGAATCGCGCTGGCTAATCAGAAAAATGGAATTCGCGCATTGCGAAAATTGGTTAAAGCCAATTCAGTTGATCTAAGCATTCTTCGAGATGGTGTAGAAATCCCCATTAGCATTCCTCTCGAGTAATACCGCATTAATTTCTTTACATTTTAGACAGATTAATGCGTTAATATACAATAATAAGGGAAAATTCCCTCTAAAAAAACGTGCAACCTATCGAGTAAGGCGTTGAAAAATAATAATAAATTTCGTTGGAAACGAACTGCATCCGGTGTATCCGCTGCGCTGTATCTAATGTGCAACACAAGCATTGCGCAAGATGAGGCTGCAGGTAACACCTTTACCCTGAATCTGAAAAACACAGATATACACTCGCTGATTGCCACTGTGTCAAAGCAGACCGGTAAAAATTTCGTTGTCGACCCGCGCGTTAAAGCAAAGGTAACGGTGATATCGACAGACCCGGTTGGAGCTGACGGATTGTACGAGGTTTTCTTATCTGTGCTGCAGGTACACGGATACTCGGCAGTACCGGCCGGCGACCTCATCAAGATCGTTCCAGACGTAACCGCCAAACAGGGCCCGGTGCCGATACTTGACAACAACGTCGACCCCAGCGACCAGCTGGTGACGCAGGTTATTAAAGTGATCAATGTGCCAGCGGCGCAGCTTGTTCCGATATTGCGGCCGATGGTGCCACAACAGGGACACCTGGCAGCCTATGCGGCAACCAACTCATTAATTATCACCGATCGCTCCTCAAACATTCATCGCCTGGCTACTATCATCAAACGTATTGATAAGCCCGACAACGAAGAAATAGAAGTGGTCAGACTCGACCATGCAGCCGCCTCGGATATTGTCGGTACACTCACGTCATTGCAACGAAACAATCTGGGCGGTCAACAAGGACCTGGCGCTATTCAATTAGTCGCCGACGAACGCACCAACAGCGTCCTGATTAGCGGTGACACGGCGGTACGAGTACGTATTCGCGGTCTGATTGCACACCTGGATACACCGATAGAGTCGAGCGGAAATACCCGCGTGGTCTATTTGAAGTTCGCCAATGCAGAAGACATGGTGGGTATCCTGCAGGGAGTCTCTCAGGGCCAGGCCAAAGTTGGCGCAACTACCGAGGATTCACAGGCAACTGCGAATGTTCAAAACTTCACCCAACCGCCACAACAAAATCAAAATACGCCCAACCCTAATAACCCTAACGCCGTCAACAATGTGGCCGCTCAGACAAACAACGCGGTACGCGCGCGCAGTTCAACAGATCTCGGTCAGTCCAACGTTGATATTCAAGCTGACTCAAACACCAACTCATTAATCATCACAGCGCCCGCCGATGAAATGCAGAATATTCTCGCTGTTATTAAACAGCTGGATATTCGACGTGCACAGGTTCTGGTGGAAGCGGTTATTGCCGAGATCACTGAGGACAATACACGTGAGTTCGGCATTAACTTTTTGATCGACGGCAGCGATAAAGATGTGCCGTTAGGTTACTCGAATCTTGGCGGTGCAACAGAAGGTGCTCTCGGCATAGCAGGTGCAGCTTCCACCGGCAACTTGCCCTCTTCTCTGGGCTCCGGCCTGTCACTCGCATTGGGTCGTTTTGGCAGCGGTGAAATAGATTTCGGTTTTCTGGTGCGCGCCATTGCATCTGATGCAGACAACAACATTCTGTCTACCCCCAGCCTGATGACACTCGACAACGAAGAAGCAGAAATTGTAGTTGGTTCGAATGTGCCATTCGTCACCGGACAGCAACTGTCTTCCAACAATGATAATCCTTTTCAAACCATTGAAAGACGCGACATTGGCTTAACATTGAAAGTAAAGCCGCAAATCAATGAAGGCAATACCATCAAGATGGTGTTGGAGCAGGAAGTATCCAACGTCAACAACACAGCCCTGAGCGGTGCCTCAGACATTATTACCAGTAAGCGTTCGATAAAGACAACGGTACTGGTCGAAGACGGGCAGACACTGGTACTGGGCGGTTTAATCGATGACAAAATCGCCGACGTCGAAGAAAAAGTACCGCTGCTGGGTGACATTCCGGTACTTGGCAAATTATTTCGCTATCGCAGCACCCAGAAAAGTAAACAGAACTTACTGATCTTCCTGCACCCGGTAATAATTCGCGACTCTGAAACTGCCAGCAAATTCAGTAACTCAAAATACAATTTCCTGCGCTCACAACAAACATTGTATCGGCAGAAAAAAGACAACAGCATTCAAAAAGAAAAACCAGAACTGCCTGAAATAAAGATGTTCTGGGATGGCCAGTCGCTGGACAGCCCGCTAACCATGCTGGAAGAAAATCCGCAAACAATCACCTCTGACAATCTGGCCCTGAGGCTTGAGGAACCGGGCGCGGAGACATTGTCAAAGCCGGAACCGCTGTTGCCGCCGCTGTCAGATGCTGAAAAAATACTGGCCATAAAACCGGAAATTGAAGACGATGCGCAATCAATAACCGATGAACCGCAGATCGAACTCAATGTAGAGCCAGACACTAACGCTACGGCACCTGTCGAAACTGACGAACAGCCGGTGGCGGCGGCAATAGAATTCACTGGTGATCCGCAAGCGCTCGCAACAGCTACAATCCGGCCTGACGTTAAGATCACTGTAGCATCGGGACAGATTGTGCCCGGCGATCCGGAGGCTTTTGCACCAAAGACTACGGCCGATGATCAGATATCAAGCGCTCAGATTATCTCGGGCGACCCTGAGTTATTCGCAGCTATCTCGCGCAAAGAGAGCACTGCAACTGTACTGATAATGCCCGGAGATCCGGAAGCTTTGGCCGAGGCAGATCAACTAATCGCTGCTATGGAACCTGATGTAATACCACTTCAGACCTTCCCACCCGCCGAGGTTCCAGCATTCACCAGTAAACTGGAAGCTCCGGAGCCCGCCAAAGAGACAGCGGATAAAAACGTACTCGCCACTATAAAATCGCTGCTCAAGCCAACGTCGGTGCCAACTGCTGAAACTACTGAAAAGAAATCGTTGGAGACGATAAAGTCGAGTGATGGTTCGACCGTTGTTCTGGGTCGGGTTGTTGAAAAGAAAATTCCCAAAAGCATTCAGGAATCTATCTCGAAAAGACAGCTTGATAAGGTCATTGAAATAAGCGCTTCATCCAGGCCATCGCTCAAGATGAAAAAGACGGCAAAACCCATTGAACGCGGCATTGTTTTGAGGCAGCCACCAGCTGTCAGGACATTCGAGATACAAAGTGGCCAGACATTGACTTCAAACGGGGTAAAAATCGGTGCAAGCGACCCGGATAGCGTATTTACCAAGTAGACTGTTGCTAACAATCTGATGGACCATACCGTCCTGAGAACTCTGCCCTCTAGGGTTGGTCAGAGATAACAAGCTGGGCTATTCTATCGAGCGCAGTTATTGGTGGTGACTGATAGCTGACCAATTGATTGTTTACTAATCGTATCGCATGACCAGTGGATGGTGATCTGATACAAACACAATTATTCAAGCAGGGATTATCTGTTTTCATGAATGCGCAGTGTCAGATAAACGCTTGTCACTAGCTACGGAGTAACCGGACACCAATGGATTCCCAACCAGCAGATTCACTCGAAGACCAGATCGAGGTCAATGCACCCCGACAAGCCACCCTGCCCTACACGTTTGCAAAAAGACACGGTGTGTTAATTGACGGTCACGAGGAAGAGGTTCCGACTCTGGTGCATCGTCCCAATGTCGTCAACACATCATTGCTCGAAGCCCGTCGCATAGCAGGCAGGCCCGTGGTTACACAAGCTGTCAGCGAGGACGATTTTGACCTCATGCTAACGCGTGCGTATGAGGGTGACACCGGTGATGCCATGAATATCATGGACGACTTCGGCGACGATCTGGATCTGGACCGGATGGCCGAGTCACTGGAACCGGAAGATCTGATGGAATCTCAGGACGATGCCCCTGTAATACGTTTGATCAATGCCATGCTGACCGAAGCTATTCGCAAAGGCGCTTCAGATATTCATATCGAGCCGTTCGAAAAACGACTGTCCGTACGCTACCGTATTGATGGCGTGATGAACAAACTGTTAGAGCCGCCGCAACAGGCAGCCGCACAGGTGATTTCCCGAATAAAAGTGATGGCAAAGCTCGATATTGCTGAAAAGAGGCTTCCTCAGGATGGAAGAATTTCTCTTCGAGTTGCTGGCCGACCGGTTGATGTTCGTGTCTCCACCCTGCCATCGGGCCACGGTGAGCGAGTAGTGCTGCGTCTTCTGGATAAACAGGCAGGCAGACTTAACCTTGAACATCTGGGTATGAGTGAAGAGTCGCGCACTAACCTGGAAAAAGTACTTAAGATGCCGCATGGCATTATTCTGGTTACCGGTCCCACGGGTTCCGGTAAAACGACTTCACTGTATGCAGCACTCACAAAACTCAACAATGCCCGCAGTACCATCCTTACCGTCGAAGACCCGATAGAATACTATCTCGACGGTATTGGACAAACGCAAGTCAATACCAAGGTAGACCTAACCTTTGCCAGAGGCCTGCGAGCGATCCTGAGACAGGATCCGGATATCGTCATGGTTGGTGAAATTCGTGATCTCGAAACCGCTGAAATTGCCGTACAGGCAAGTTTAACCGGTCACCTGGTGCTTTCTACATTGCATACCAACACGGCCGTTGGCTCCGTGACCCGCCTGCGTGACATGGGCGTGGAACCTTTTCTATTGTCGTCAAGCCTGGTTGGATTAGTGGCTCAACGCTTGGTGAGAATTCTTTGCGCTGATTGCAAAACCCCGCATGTCCCCAGTCCGGCAGAACGCGACACAATGCATATAGACCAACACACAGATGTAACCGTCTATCTGCCGCACGGCTGCGCTAAGTGCAATCACAGTGGTTATGTGGGTCGTACCGGTATCTACGAAGTGGTGCTGGTAGATGAGCCCATGCGCAACATGATTCACGACGGTTCGGCGGAACACGAAATAGAAACCTATGCTCGATCCCAGTACGCCGGCATCACGCAGGATGGCTTTCGTCTGGTACTACAGGGCGACACCGCTCTGGAAGAAGTTCTTAGAGTTACCCGGGAAGTGTAATGCCTGCATTTGAATATGTTGCACTGGATGCCTCCGGTGGAGAAAAAAAAGGGGTGCTCGAAGGCGACAACGCCAAACAGATCCGGCAACAGCTTCGCGATCAAAAGCTGACCCCACTCGACGTTAGCGAAGGCAGTTCAAAAGCCGGCACATCGAAAACGAAGACAAAGTTCCGCGGTGCCATAAGTTCAAACGAGCTGGCGCTGATAACAAGACAGATAGCGACGTTGTCCTCCTCCGGCACCCCTATCGAGGAAGCGCTGGCAGCAGTTTCAAAACAATCCGAAAAACAGAAGATCAAGTCACTGATTTTATCAGTACGCGGCCGCGTGCTGGAGGGTCGGACACTGGCCAGTGCTCTTAGCGAGTATCCAAAGGTTTTCCCGGAGATATTTCAGGCAACGGTAGCCGCCGGTGAGCAATCGGGTCACCTGGATTCAGTGCTGGAACGACTGGCTGATTACACCGAAGACAAGCAATCCACAAAGGCCATCATCAGCAAGGCTCTGTACTATCCGATCGGGTTGGTTTGTATTGCGTTCGGTATTGTGACTTTTCTATTGGCCTTTGTGGTACCAAAGGTTGTACAGGTTTTTGACAGTATGGGGCAAGAGTTGCCGTTGCTGACCAGAATCATGATTTACCTTTCAGAATTCATCCAGGAATGGGGCTTGCTGGTTTTTCTCGTCTTAACCGGTCTTTTTATTCTGTGGCGCCGGGTGCTGCGCAACGAATCAGTCAAAATGCGCGTGCATGCCTTTATGCTGAAGGTCCCACTGCTGTCAAAGATCATTAGAGGTTCAAATGCATCGCAGTTTGCCCGCACACTGAGTATTTTGGCGGCATCAGGTGTTCCTGTGCTGGATGCTCTGGGAATTGCCTCGTTGGTACTGACCAACCGGCCCATGCGTCACGCCGCCAAAAAAGCCGCCAACGAAGTTCGCGAAGGCAGCACGCTGAGCCGGGCGCTGGAGCGCACCCGATACTTCCCACCGATGATGCTGCACTTAATCGCCAGTGGTGAGGCTTCCGGGCGACTGGAAGTTATGCTTGAAAAAGCAGCAACTCATCAGGAACGCGAACTCAATTCTATACTGGCGGTGTTCCTGGCACTGCTCGAGCCGATGATTATTCTGATAATGGCCGGCATGGTAATGCTGATTGTATTGGCGATACTTCTGCCCATTTTCGAGCTAAACGAACTGGTGGTGTGAAATATCCTGCAAAGTTTACTGGTGTTTACAGCAAAATAAGCTAAACAATACAATGACCTGCCAAAAAACAGGGGTTGGACAGTTTCGTGCAAATAAAACCCAACACAGGTCAAAGCGTTGGTTTTAAGATCTGGACTGTCTGTTTGTTAATAGTCTGTCGAGGAAGCTACCCGAACTCCTTGATATATACTGGCATACGAAAAATAAGCTGGCCAACGCGTCCTGAAAATAATCCGAGCCTGCATGTATGATGAATAGAATTAAAAAGTACGCTTTTACTGTCCCCATTGCACTTTCCCTCATTGTGCTCGGTTGCAGCAGCGAAGGAATCGACAGAAACCCGGAAGCCTACGCCGCCACCGCCACAGGAACTGCTGGCACTGGCTCGATCCAGAATGATATCAACCCGGTGATAAATACCTCCGGGCCAAGCAGATATGTGCTGCTTAAAAAACTGAATTTCGAGGCTAAACTGCCATCGGTTATCAGTGTGCTTTTTCAGGCATCAGATCAATACGGCAATGCAATCCCGGACCTGCAAACCAGCGATTTCACATTGCTGGAGAATGATCTGCCCGTCTCAGAAACCGAAACATCGCTTTCAATCGTCCCCCACCAGGAACTGCCGTTCACTTTGCGTACGGTAGTCATGATAGACAACAGCAGCAGTATTCAGCCGGACGACCTGGAAAAGATTAAATCTGCAGTAAGCTCTCTGCTGGTCGATGACAATGGCGCTTCCAGACTGCTTGCCCAGCAGGAAGTAGCGCTTTATACCTTCGACGACACAGTCACCAAAATTAAAGACTTCTCATCAAACACTGCCAGCATTGTTGATGCGGTAAATGCCATTCAGCCTGCCCGCTCTATCACTCCAACAGACTTCTATGGTGCAGTAATAGAAGGCACCAGCCAGTGGAATGATAGTTTCGATCTTTCCCTGATCACACAGGGATCACTGATTATCATCACGGACGGAACCGATACCGCAGCCAGACATTCCTACCAGGAGGCCCTAAACGCAGTCGAAGGCAAGTCAGTCTACACATTGGGTATCGGCGATGATATTTCTAATGATGTGATGTCCTCAATCGGCACTGCTGACGCTATCGCACTACGCAATTTTGAGCAATTAAACACAACATTGCAGGCCATAAATCAACAAGTAAAAGACACTGCAAACAGCTTCTATTACCTTCACTATGCATCTCCAAAAAGACGCGCTGAAGGCGAAGAGGGCGACGCTAACAGTCAGCACTCAATCAAGCTGTCAGTTAACAACAATGCCAACACCGGCGTATCAGGCACAGTGGTCGATACGTTTAACTCTGCGGAATTCAGTAATATGAACGCCGAGGTTGTAATCTCCGGTCCAAAAAATATGGAAATAGATCAAACCGCAACGTTCCGTGCCACAACTCGCTGGGGACCATCACCGGCCAGTGACTATCTCTGGTCCATCCCTGAAGAAAACGCTTCCTGTTCGATGGAACCGATGGGCACAAACGCTGTACGAATTACTGGCGTCGCAGCCGGAAGCTGCACTGTGTCAGCGCTGGACCAGGCTGCCGGTGGTGCGCGAAACTGGTACTCAGTGACCATTATCGGGGACTAGTAAAAGTTCGGCAGCATTGAATCCTGCTAGTTTTGTTTTCCTATAGCGGTAATAAAACTGCGTATATCCGCTGATGCTACTGATACTGAGTGATTCTTAATCTTTACGTAGCTGTCACCACTAACATAGGCTGCAAATCCTCGAAGCATTCCGGCTAAGACGTGCTTACCGGCTTCGCAGCTAATCAAACCACCGCCGGACTGACCTGAATCTATTGGCGCGGTTGTGTGCAGCGCACCATCTGTCTCTGCCTTGACTTTAAAAGACCCGGTTGAAGTGGTTTTTGATTCAGCTCTGGGGAAACCAACGGCCCATACTTTCGCACTGGCATTTAGATTTTCGTGACCAATTTCTATTGGTCGAATTGCTCCGGTTTCCACCTGCAGAATTGCCAGATCTTTTGCACGGTCTATCAGCGCGATTGCGGCAATATTCCTTTCATTTCCAATTAAAACGTAAGATTGAAAATGCTCATCAATCGCATGGGCGGCTGTCAGTACCCGATTGGGTCCGACCACAACACCGCTGGCATGACTTCCATCGTCACTCATCACCCTTACTACTGATTCAAGTGCATCCTGCTCTGGCCAACCGCAATTGCCTGCAGCAGCAGCCGATTGCCATGTACACAGCAACCCTGCCACTATGACGAGCGTATTTTTTTTCTTCATTCTCACTTTCCAATTACGCCAGATCAACACTCAGATCCTCTTAGAGCCCCAAAGTCCATGCGCCGCCCTTATCGATTCAGACAGGCTTCATGTGTACTTATGGTAATGAATGTGACTACTCTGGGTCTACGCAAATTTTTATTTTTTTTATCGAATGCCGTATGTGTAGCGCAAAGCACGGTAAGCTATTGAATTCACTACCCACAATCAGCGCTTTAACGTAAGCCAGAGCGAGATTTCGGCAATAAGAAGAGCCGCAAATCAGGGCAAACTGAACAAAGCTC
>CAKZVB010000323.1 GCA_937922015.1 uncultured Granulosicoccaceae bacterium | reverse complement strand
TGTGTGTCCGTTCTGCAGCACAATTTCCAGTACTGAATGTCTGCCCTGATAAGCGATATCGCCAAGTGTACCGCTCACCCGGTCAGCGGCAGTGGGTTCCAGTGTGACGGTGATGTTCTCCGGTCGAATCCCGATCACCGGTTTTTTATTGTTTGTCAGTGTCGGGTTGGTTTTTGACATTGGGAAAAACAATTCACCGATGGAGTCGTTGTAGATTCGCAGAGTGTCATTTTCTGTCGATATTTCAGAGGGTCTGAACAGATTTATTTTACCCACAAAATCCGCGACAAATTCATCGACAGGGTTTTCATAGAGTTCCTGCGGGCTTGCGATTTGCCGGATGACACCATCCTTTAGCACCGCGATTCGATCAGCCATGGCCAGCGCCTCTGATTGATCGTGGGTAACAATGATAAAGGTCACTCCTACTGTTTCCTGTAGCTTTACCAGTTCAAGTCGCATTGCATCTCGCAGTTTTGCATCGAGTGCTGACAAAGGTTCATCCAGTAGAAGTACCCGCGGTTTCTTAACTAAAGCCCGCGCCAGAGCGACACGTTGTCGCTGCCCGCCGGATAACTGGTGCGGCATGCGGTCTTTGAATTGTGTTAAATGAACCTGTTCCAGTGCAGTCTCTACCCGTTTTGTTATCTCACTACCCGGAACGCCGGTGACTTTTAAACCGTAGGCGACATTGCTGCTTACACTCATGTGCGGGAACACTGCATAGGACTGGAACACCATATTTACCGGGCGTTTATTTGGCGGGGTGTCGGTCATGTCTTTGGAATCGAGAAACACATCACCGCTGGTGGCGGTTTCAAATCCTGCGATTATTCGCAGCAGGGTGGACTTTCCGCAGCCTGACGGGCCAAGTAAGGCGAAAATTTCACCCGCCTCGATATCAATGTTTACGCCATCCAGTGCAACAAAGGAGCCGAACATTTTTGACACATCGCGAATTGATACCAGTGGTGTGTTGGCAGAGCTACTTTGCACTGTCTTCCCCGAATGATTGGAAGCGCACTGCCATAATGGTCAGTATAAGCGTTAGAAGTATCAGGATTGTGGATGCGGCGTTTATCTCCGGCGTGACAGAGAAACGCACCATCGAATACACCTTTACAGGAAAGGTGACAGTGTTGGGCCCTGAGGTGAAAAAGGTAATGACGAAGTCATCCAGTGACAACGTAAAGGCAAGCAGCGCACCGGCAACTATCCCGGGTCGCATGTGTGGCAGAATAATATCGCGAAACATCATCGCTTCACTGGCGCCCAGATCTCTTGCGGCTTCTTCCAGCTCACGATTAAAACTTTGCAGTCTGGTGCGAATGATCATTGCAGCAAATGGAAAACAAAAAGTGGTGTGGGCAATAATGATGTTGGTTAAATTAAATGGCCAGGTCCGGTCGCCTGTTTCAAGCCAGCCGGCGGCTGAGAAAAACATTGCCAGAGACACCCCCATGCAGATTTCCGGGATCACAATAGGCAGTGCTACTACGCCTTCAAAGGCCGGTTTAAACGGAAACCTGAAACGCCACAACAATATAGCGGTGATAGTGCCCAGTATGACGCTAAGCACGGTGGCGACCACGGCGATTGTCAGTGAGTTGGTAAAGGCGAGCATCAGGTCTTCGTTGCCGAATGCCTTTGCATAATACTTTGTAGTAAAGCCACGCCAGACCACATTGCCACCGCGGCGCGAGTTATTGAACGAGAATATGATTAATACAATAATCGGGGCGTATAAAAAAATGGTGGCTGCTATGAAAACCGCCCGCAATGACCACTTGCGGCTGTATTCGAAAGGGCCGGGTTTTTCCTTTCGTCGCTTTGGGGTGGATCTGTTTTGCGGCACCTGGCCGGTAGCGCCACTCATATTTTTTCCCGGCGCGATTGTCGTGCATCGTAGATTGAGCGTATAGCCAGTAGTATAAAGGTGATATATAACAAAAATAGCGACAGTGCAGATCCAAAGGGCCAGTCATTGGCCTTTTTAAACTGACGCTCAATTACGTTGGCGATCATGTCTACCTGTCCACGGCCCAGCAGGTCAGGCGTGAGAAACTGTCCCAGTGTGGGTACAAAGGTAATGATGGCTGCGGTGATAACGCCGGTCATCACCATCGGTACCAGTACATAGAAAAATGTCCGGATCTGACCTGCGCCCAAATCCATGCTGGCTTCCAGGTATGATTTATCAAGTCGCTCAAGTGCTGAGTAAATAGGCAGCACACTAAAAGGCAGCATAATATAAACCAGACCGAAAATAACACCGCCCTGTGTGCCAAGAAACTGTATCGGGATAAACTTTGCGCCAATTAATCCTTCAAGACCGATGGCATTGAGAACTTTGTTTGTGCCTTCCCACAACCATTTAAGTCCGTCGTTCAGGCGTCCGCGGGTACCCAGAATATTTAACAAGGCGTAGGTTCGTATCAGCAGGTTGGTCCAGAAAGGCAGCATAATGACCAGCAACAGCAGCGGCTTCCATTTCGGTTTTGCAGTGGCTATTACCAGTGCGACCAAAAAGCCCGTCACCAGACAGATAACGGTGGTGATGACGGTTAACCAGAGCGTGCGCCAGAACAGTGAGATGATTTCGGGTTGAAATATCCTGATGTAGTTATCTGGTGTCCAGGTGGTTTCGATATCGACCAGAGAGACGTTTTCGCCGAAGCTGTACAACCACACGATTGCCAGCGGGAATAGAAAAAATGCCAGTAACCACAGCAGTGGCGGGACACTGAATGCGGTGAATGATGAGGGGGATTTTCGCCAGTCTTCCATTGATTCAGTTTACATATCCGGAGTGCTCAAGGCCAATGATGAGTGCCTGGCGAAGGAGAGAGTACTGATGACTATCGTACCCGGGTGGCCCGGGTACGTGACGTGCAACTGCTAACCGGCAGACTTAATTCGAGTCCAGGCTTCGTCGATTTTTCTAACAATTTCCTGACCCGGAAATACTGATGGTTCACATAGCGCGATTGTCTCATCGTTCGGGAATACTGCAGGGTTTTCCAGGTAGTCTGCGCCAAGATGTTCTTTCGCTGCATTGTTTGGTGTGGCGTAGAAAATAAATTCGGCAATTGATGCACCGACTTTGGCGTCGAGAATATAGTTAATCATCGCGTGAGCGTTATCGATATTTTTCGCACCTTTGGGTATGCACAACGCATCCTGCCACAGCATTGAACCTTCTTTTGGAACCACGTACCCGATATCGTCGTCCTCGTCCATGGCCTGCAGGATATCACCGTTCCATTCCATCGCCAGATCGACTTCACCGGCAAGTAGCAGGTCTTGTCCGTTATCCGGTGCGAAGGCTGTAATGTGTGGTTTTTGTTTTAGTATCATTGCTTCAGCAGCTGCGATGTTCTCGTCGGACCAGTCGTTGAGGGATTTACCCATGGCCTTAAGCGCCATTTGTAGATTGCTCTGGGCGTCACCCAGAACTGCTATCCGATTTGAATATTTATCAGAGGCCAGAATATCACTCCAGCTGTCTGGAATGCCGTCGACGGCTGATTTGCGATAACCGATACCCAGAGTGCCCCACATATAGGCGATGCTGTATTTGCGACCCGGATCAAAGGCGGCGTCCATGAATTGCGGGTTTACGTTTTTCAGGTTCGGTATTTTGCTGTGATCGATTGGCAACAGCATGTCTGAAATCAGCATGCGTTCTACGTAGTCGTTGGTTGGTATGATTAAATCATAGCCCGGGTTTCCGCCTTTTAGCTTGCTGAATAATTCATCGTTATCCGCGTAGAGATCATATTGAACCTTGATTCCCGATGAAGCTTCAAAGTCAGTGACGGTGTCTTCGCCAATGTAGGTGTCCCAGTTGTAGAAATTCAGCTTGCCGCCCTGTGCACGTAAGGCTGCTGGTATGGTCATTGATATTCCGATGGCGGATGCGCCTTTCAGAAGTTTTCGGCGACTGATCGCTTGTTGGGAAAATGATTTCATTACTATGCCTTTTATCAATTGATGGTCATTGCCGGGCCATCATTTGCCGGGGCCGTCGTCAATGGCTGCGAACTGAATTGTCAGGCTCTATGCGGGCGGGGTCAAATAAAAACGGGTTGATGTGCGACTGATGTTTGGAAATTTGCGTAAAAACTGCCCTAACTTATTGATGTTTCATAGGTTGTTGTTCCTGTGGCGGAACTTGCAGGATTCGTTATGGCTCGAAGTACAGGCTGCGATGATCACCGCGCTTTTTCAGCACTCTGGCCAGCGCCGGTGTATACGGACTTTGTCTGGCGCTTTCGCCATTAATTTCCTCAACCTGAATGTTACCGCGGGTGCTGGCGATGTGTACGCAGGGTGCAAGAATTTGATCAACGGCGTTGTCCTGCGGCTCTATAAAGAAGTGCAGCCTTCGGCCCAGGTTCTCGATGACCAGTGCTAATTGTCCTTGATAAAAGCTCAGGTAGTTCTGTGGTCGGCGTTGCGGCAATTCCGGCCAGTCCAGTGCCAGACCGCAAGGTGATACCGGATCTACTGCACTGCACCAGAAGTGCTGCGGTGGCTTTTCGTTTTGCAGTAAGCGGTTGAACGCGCGTTGACTAATGAACTGCGGACCGCTTAGTTGTTTAAAAAACAAACCCTGCAATACTTCGCCGGAAAGCTCCATGATCCGCAGTGCACGAAAAATTGCACTCCAGCGCAGTTTCGCGCCTTCGCGATTGGCTATTTCTCTGTTGATGATACCGTAGCGGTCAAGCAGCAAATGCACTCTTTCACGGCATTCTTCCAGCTCCGTTAACGGGTCGGTTTCCGGCGCAGCGGCGGGCACGAGTTGCCAGTTACCGGGCCAGACGTTGACGGTATTTCTTGCTCGCCTTCGTGCACCGGAAACCGTACGGCTGGACCCGCTGCCGGCAGCAGTGAGTTGAAAATTCCGCTGCAGACCCTGCCGTAGCGGTGTAAGGCTGTCGGCTGTGATCGATCCTGACCAGACGGCATCCCACCATAGCTTGTTCGCCTGTATTGTGTCGACACTGTGATTTTGTTGTCTTAACTGATCGCTTATTTGCAGGTAACTATAGCGGGCGTTGTGATCGCGAAACAGCGGTGAGAGAATATCGGCAGTTAGCTTTTCCTGTTTGTCAGCGGCAAGATCTTCAGTGTGATCGGCCCTGGTGCTCTCTGCTTTGGTTTGATGCTTTTTTGCAGGCTCTGCTGTGGCAGGCTTTCGACGAGCGGGTTTTGTGGCGACCGGTGAGGGTTTTAACAGCTCTATGTCTTCGGGATACGCCAGGTAACACTGCCCTTTCGCTGTGCCGGACCAGGCGAGTTGCTGATTAATAAAAACACTGTCGAGCTGATGCTCTGAGAAACCGCTTAACCGGGCTGCAAAACAGTCATTCAATAATGCTTGCACATAAGTGCTGTAGCCGCGTAGTTTTTCGACCGCATCGATTATTGTTTGATCGTTACACGGACGACTAAATCGGTGCCAGTTGGCGAGGCTGCCCGGCAAGCTTGTTATCGGTAATGCCTCGAATTCGGGTCGTTTTGATGCTCGCTGCCAGCGCAGTAGTATTTCGAAATTTTCTGTGTCGCAGTATAGGAATGTGTCGCTGCCGTTAAGCAGTGGCCCGCTGACCACTGCGTAGCTCACATCCCCCGCTGTGTTTTCATGGATCTGATCAAAGTAGTCTGTCGGTACCCGCGGCAGAATGCGTCTGATATCCTGTTCACTCAGTGGCCCGTAGAAAGATAGTATTTCCCCGGCCAGTGAATTGTGGTCGCGCTCATCGTTAAACTGCGGCAGTGTTTTACGGTTGCCGGCGCTCCAGTCACAATCCTTTGCCAGGCCGCTGTTAATCAGGTGTTTTGCATTTTCCAGATGGCATACCCAGCGACGGTCATCGAGGGTTAATTCACACAGAAATTTGTCGTGTTGAGACGGCGAGTCCTGCCATTGTGACCACCATTCATTGTGTGGCAGTAAAACACGTTCCCGAACCCACTCGGTCCATTCGGCGGCATCAGCGGGAACATAGTCCGGGTGTGTCCGTTGCCGCTTGTCGATAAACTGCTGGCAGATGGCGGCATCCAGTCGGGGTCTTAAGCTTTCGTTTTGCACCGCTGCCTTGATCAGGTCATCCGACAGCGCGCTGACTTGAGCGTCATCCGGTGTGTCGTCTGCATACATGTACTTACTCACCTGATCAAAAGTCAGGTTGCCGGCGAATGGTGTGGGGGAGGCAGTACGAACGAAGCTCCACTCACATTCGCCGTCACTGATGTGTTCAAGCATCTGCTTTAGTTGAGGTAGCTGAAACTCATCCTGCAGACAGGTGCGCCAGGTCTCAAGCAGCACTGGAAAACTATCCAGATGCAAGGTGGCTGACATTAATTTTTTTGCCTGCAGACGGCTCATCCATAATGGCAGGCGTTGATTAAACCGTTGGCGAGGCAACAGCAGGAACCTGCCAGCGCATTCACGAAAGCGTGCACCAAAGAAACCGGAGCCCTCCAGTGACGAGCGCAGTAAGGTTTCCAGGTTTGCGGGTGTGACCAGCGCCAGAATTTCAGCGGGGTCCGGATCGTTCTTTACCTGCAGAACGATGGCATCGTTGTCTGCATGGACTTCGGGGTTTTCACCGTAGCGTTTTTTCCAGGCACTCTGCAGAGCCATTGCCCAGGGGTGATTAAGTCGACCACCCCAAGTTGTGTGTATAACCAGTTGACGCTGGTTGTCAGGGCCCCGGTAACCACCCGGCCCTGACGCTATTAATTCAATGAGTATATGCCGGCGATGGGGAAGGGCTGCACCACTGGCTTCGCGTTGCCGTTGCAGGTAGTCGATCAGTTTGGCGCTGGCCAGTTCATCAAAACAAAGTTCTTCGGCAAGATGAGTGCTGAGGCTTTCGGTGTTATGTTGGTCAAGCAGGTTGTCTGCGTGTTGCAGAAAATCGCCAATCCTGCAGGCGTAGTGGAAACTGCGGTTATAGCGTTCTGCACGCCAGAACGGTGGCGCGAGACCGGCACTGGCGTTAGTGACAAATACATCGTTGTGGGTGACCTGTTTTACCTGCCAGTTCTGCGTACCCAGTGAAAACACATCTCCTGTTTTTGCCTCCCAGACAAATTCTTCATCCAGTTCTCCAATTTTAGCGCCGGAATCTGCGTGGCGTATCTGGTAGTAGCCGCGGTCGGGAATGCTGCCACCTGAATTGTATAGTGCAAACAGCGCGCTTTTCTTTGCGTCAATGGTGCCATCTATGCGGTTATAAATAATTCTTGGTTGCAGTTCTCTTACGCGCGCGCCCGCATAGCGCCCGGATAACAGATCGAGCACCAGGTCAAAATGTTTACGAGGCAGTTGATGATAAGGCGTCGATTGTTTTAATAAGCCGAACAGTGCATCGGCCTGCCAGGTCTCTGTTGCGCACATAGAGACAATAATTTGCGACAGAATATCAAGCGCACCGGTCATTGGTTGCAGCGGTTCCAGATCACGGGCACGGGTGGCTGCAGACAGGGCCGCGGCTTCGACAAAATCTGCAGAATGTATGGGGTACAAAACTCCGCGGCTTTTTTCTCCTACCCCGTGACCGGCACGTCCAATGCGCTGCAGCGTGGCGGCAATACCCGGTGGCGATTGCATTAATACCACCTGATCAAGGTTTCCAATATCAATGCCCATCTCTAAAGAACTGGTTGCAACGATGGCGCGCAGTTCTTCGTTTTTTAAACGCCGTTCTACTTCGGTACGGATTTCCCGGGCCAGTGATCCATGATGTGCATACGCCAGTAGCACCGGTGACTGATCGTTTATTTTTAAAGTGATTTTTTCGGCCATTGCACGACTGTTGGTGAAAAACAGTGTGCTGCGATTGGCCAGTACCACATCGCGGAATTTGTCGGCTAACGGATCCCATACCGATATGCCGTTTTCAGCGGCGTGTTTCACTTCACTGGGGTACTTGATATCCAGTGAAATTTCCTTGTCACTGGCGGGGTTTATTATCTTTACGTCTCTGGGGTTTCCATCGAAATCAAATCCGCCGATATAAGTCGCCACTGCTGTTAAGGGGTTTACCGTTGCCGACAAGGCAATCCGTTGCAGGCCTCCGGTAAGGTCAAGCAGTCGCTCGGCGGAAGTCATGAGTGAAACACCGCGACGGTTGTCTACCATAGAGTGCACTTCATCCAGTATGAGTGTCTCAGCCGTACTAAGTGCATGCCTGCCACGAGTGGTGGTTAACATTAACGACAGGCTTTCGGGTGTAGTGATCAATATATCCGGTGGTTTGCGCAACATGCGCTGCCGATCATTTTGCGTGGTATCGCCAGAGCGTGTCTTTACTTTCAGCTGTGGGAAATTGCCCGCTGTTTGCAGATCGGACAAGGGACTGAGCAGGTTGCGCTGTATATCGTTGTTGAGCGCTTTCAGCGGTGAGATGTAGATGACTCTTGTAGCGCCCGGTTGCCAGTGTTCGCTGGCAAAGCGATCCAGTGACCATAAAAAAGCGGTGAGTGTTTTACCACTGCCGGTCGGTGCGGTAATTAGCGCATGATCCCCGTTTGCGATGACCGGCCACGCTTGGTCCTGCACCGCCGTAGGCGCATTGAATTTATTCGTAAACCAGTCACGAATTGATGGATGAAAAGCGCTGAGCGAATTGCTCATGTGCAGATTGTCCGGGTTGAGCAGGGTGGGCAGATATCGCGATATCTCCATGATAGGCAAGCAACTGGCAGCATACAACGAATCTTGTCGCGAATAGGCTTTGTGGTGGAATCCTGTTGAGGTAGGCTAGCCTGTATTATTCATGAGGATTCGG
>CAKZVB010000322.1 GCA_937922015.1 uncultured Granulosicoccaceae bacterium | reverse complement strand
AGTGGTGAACATGAGTGGATTGAGGGGCTGACGGTACTACTAGTAGAGCAACATCAGACGACGGCTGGAAACCTGTCATCTGTTGACGATTCCAGTGTACTCCAGGCACTGCATTTAACAGCCAGTTATTGTAGACTGTTGTCAGCCAACGATTCGATGGTGAAAATGAAACTTCTTTTCGCGTTAGAGCTTCTGATTTTCAGTGAGTAGCCAGCTAAAACTTTATATCCCTTTTATCAGGTCTTACGGAGCCCAACCCGTTGATCAACTTGCATAGAGACCCACGATCGTATCGGCAGAACGTGAACGTATGATTTTGCAGCACGAACTCGAGCCCGATTCCCGAATCAACGAACCAGCGCTGTCGGAACAACCGGGTGTGGGCAGGGGGTCGGTGCCGGAGACCTGTCGTACTCTGCAATCGACTGGCCCGGTAGAAAGCAAACCTGATCGTATTTGTTTTGTTCCTCTGTTGAGCAAAGAAGAAGCGAGTCACTCTTAGTTAATGGAATCCGGGCTTTCGCTTCTGGATCAGCTTGACTGGTCGACATTAATCCTTGTCGCCATTGCAGCATTCTCTACCGCACTCTTTCATTCTGTTGCGGGTTTTGCCGGTGCGCTATTGCTGTCAGTGTGTCTTGCGCCGTTGATTGGCGTAAAAGCTGTTGTGCCGGTAGTGGCATTGGCAATGATTATCAGCAATATCAATCGTACGCTACTGTTTCGGGAGCATATTAATTGGCGGGTCTACGGGGCAATTATTATCACCGGTCTGCCCGGGATAATACTGGGAGCGGTGGTGTATCTGTACCTATCGGTTAAAGCTGTGGCTTTTGTACTTGGCTGTTTTCTGTTAGTGACCATACCGTTGCGTCGACTATTAAAAAAACGCAACTACAACGTGGGTCTGCGCGGGTTCTCTGCGGTGGGGGTTGTCTATGGAATGATTTCAGGCACCGTATTTGGCGGTGGTATGATTCTGGGTCCGTTTTTTCTGGGGGCGGGCATTGTAGGTGAAAGCCTGGTAGGAATTGTCGCCGCTCTTGGTTTAACGCTTAATTTGACCAAAACTATTGTATTTGGCGCGGGTAAACTGCTGGACCCGGCGCTCATCTCACTTGGGCTGGTGGTCGGCATATGTACTGTTCCCGGTGGCATGTTGGGTAAGTACATTGTGAAAAGATCTAAAGCGACGGTGCATACGCTACTAGTGGAGACGCTGATGTTTTTCGGTGGCTGCTATTTTATTTATCAGGGGCTGTCGTTAAGCTAGTTGGGTTCTGCTCTCTGGTGTTCTGCTCTGACCACTAATTATACATGCCATCCATGGCGTTTTTTCGAAGCCAGTCCCTGGCTGTACGAGCTACTTTTCAAAGGACGGAAAATCCGCTGGCTGCGGACCGTTATAGCCGGACTTTGTTTGAGAGATAACAGACGCGGATGTCCCTGACAGGAGTATCATTGTTTGCTGGTTAATCGGGTTGCCACTGCCAAATATTACTCCAGTGCCTTGCGCAAAACGTTTAGCAACATTGTAGATACGTTGTTGTCAAAATTATTATGTGGCAGGCTGCCACAGAAGGTGATTGAACCCACTGAAAAAACCGATCCTCCATTGGCGGTTTCAAACCAGACAATATCGGCGTGAATTAAATCGTTTGCCGGTGGGCCTGGCAGAGTTGTTAAATGAGTCAGCATCTCTTCGGGTACAAGCATGAAGTCGTCGCCATGGTTCTCAGAGCTTGCAAGTACTGTGGCGTTGGCCGGTGTGCCGAGCATTTTATCTGCTCGGTCCAGTTCAAAGCCCGCCGCGCCGTTGCCGCAAAGACCGAAGTTTCCGATAATTTCATCATCTATGCCTGCGAAAATCCATTCGAGATCTGCGGGGATAGTGCGGCGTCGATAATACGATCCGTTAAATTGTCCCTGTGCAGAGAAGCCGACACCACAAAGTGCCTGTGGCGGGCGGCCGTTTCTGCGCCACAATCCTCCGTAGCCACCATCAAATGCCTGATAATATTCACCGGGTTCGGCAGCCCATGCTCTTATGCCGTCTTCTGCTCTGCGTATTTCAATGGTGTCGGGGTTTTCTTCATGTAACGCTACGCGCCAGTAGAATCCGTTGCCACCCAGATAGTGCAGGTGACCGCCCTGGTCGCGGTAGTCGCTTAGTGCATTGAGGGACTCGGGGGTATGGTATTCGGGATGGCTGGTGGTTAGCAGTGCATCGTAGCCTGAGACAGCCGCGACTCCTTCATTGTGTAACTCGCGATCAGTGATCACGTCAAACTCAATGTTGTGCGCATCCAGCCAGGCGATCAGGTGGCTGTCGGCCTGAAAATGTCTAAGCCCTGAGCAGTTGCTGTTGCCAAAGGTTATATAACCCGGTCGCAGATTAAATAAAGGGCGATGGTGTGAGGCGTGGCAAATGCCGCTGCCGTCGGTGTGGTCGTTATAAGTAGACTGGCCGTAGGCCGGATATTCTGCAGGGTTCCATGGGTAGGCATGCCATTGTTCGTTGCGTTGTTTCCACTCTGGTGCCCAGTCAGGTCGTGCATGGTTGCCATAAACTGCGTAAGTAAATACCGGTATTAACACGCACAGTCGATTGGACGGTTTACCTGCGGGTGCACACACGTAGAAGGGCTGAGCATCATGATGATCATCCGCGGTAACATGCATGACGTAGATACCAGATGGCATGTTGTCGGGAACGGTAAACGAAAAATCGGTCGCCCAGTTAAAATCGACGATGTCATCGTCGTGAAAATGGATGGCACCATAATGTTCTGGTGCATGACGCCAGCACATTTCTGTGCCGTTCCAGTTATGGCCGGTCATGGCGCGGGCAGGGTAGTTGATCAGTTGTGCGTGCAGGGCGTTGGGGCCGGTATCGTGTACGGTAATACTGGTGGTGGCGATTGAAAAATCCCAGTGTGCATAAACATTCAGGTTATCAACGGAAGCTCCAGTCCGGATCAGGGGTGAATCGATTTTTCCGTTGAAGTGGTTTTGTATAAGGCTGTCGGGCTTATTGTCACTCTGGCTAGCGGCGATGATGACGGCAGATGGTTTGACAGCCGTGGTGGTTGCAGACGCAGAACCTGATGGTGAAATAATGCCAGTGGTTGAATTTCCTTCACTGCCATCTTTTGTCAACACACTAATGCTTACGTCACCAGTGTCTTTATTGAATGTGGCGCTTAGGCGCACCCAATGGCGTAATTCCAATTCAGGTTCTGACGATACAATTTGATCCTCACATCGAAGTGCCGCCCTGCCATTTTTGTCAACACACAATGACAGGCCAGCCCAGCTGATTATTGTCTGTTCGGTGTCTTTGTGCCGTGTCGGCCAGATGTGTGCGCTCAACTCAATGCAGTTTAATTCCGGTGGGGCAATAGTAGTTGCGCAGAGTGCGTAGGATCCGGGGTGGAATGGCTGGTGTACCGGAGTGAAATGGTGGTGCGGAAACCACCGGTCGGCAGGTTTTTCGATCACGCCGGGGCCGGCTGGATTCGGATCGGCACAGATTGAACGGCTTAGGCTGGCACTGGCTTGTGGTGCGTTGCTTGTACACGAGACCTTAAATTCAATAGTGTCACCAGGTCGCACCGATAGCCGGTTGGCATAGCAGGCTAACGGTACCTCGCGGTCTATCTTTGTGGCGTCTTGTGGTGTCATGCTTGTCAACTGATCGATGGCGGTAATTGAGATAGTATCGCAACGAAGGACGCTAAAGAACCGATTTGTTAGTTAGGGGACAGGCAAGGGAATGAGTTAAGGAAATGCAGCTGCGCAGGGTTGTGGGGGCAGATTGCGGGTTCGAACGAGTGAGTCCACACGGCTGAGGGTTGAGTGGATATAGTTCCGGGAGGGACAAGGATACGCGGCAATCCGGTCTGTGATTAGTCGCGCGACTCAAATCAGGGGATCGAGTGCTCTTTACATCTGAATGTCAATCACGGTGCGAGTAATTATAGATAATTATTCACACCGTGATTTAATCTTATTGGTGCTGCTGCTTACAGCGCACATTATTGTCGTTTTATCAGGCCGCTCTTTTGAGGTCAGTCTGTGGGTCTTTAGTCAGCTTAAAGGATGACACAAGCTTGGATAATTCCAGCGCCTGTGTGTTCAGATTGGTACCGGCTGCGGTCGCCTGATCAACCAGTGCGGCATTCTGCTGGGTCAGGCTGTCTATTTGACCAATGGCACTGTTTGCGCTGCTGATGCCAATTGATTGCTCTTTACTGGCAGTAGCAATGTTACCGACGATGTTTGTCACTTCGGCAATTCCCGCAACTATTTCTCCCAGAGATGTACCTGATTTGTTGACCAGGTCTGTGCTTTCACCGACACGTTGCGCGCTGTCTTCTATCAGCTCCTTAATTTCCTTAGCTGCATTCGCACTGCGTCCGGCAAGCGCTCGTACCTCACTTGCCACAACAGCAAAGCCGCGTCCCTCGCTTCCTGCTCTGGCAGATTCTACTGAAGCGTTTAACGCCAACAGATTTGTTTGAAACGCGATATCGTTGATGACATTGATGATCTCGGAAATCTTTCTGCTCGACTCGTTAAGATCGTTCATTGCATCAACCGCTGTTTCGACAATGCGGCCGCCTTTCTTGGCTTGTTCCGAGGCGGTTATTGCCAGCTCATTTGCATTGTCGGCATTGGCTGCATTTTGCTGTACCGTAGTGGTGATCTCTTCCATGCTGGAGGCGGTTTCTTCGAGGTTGGCTGCCTGTTCCACTGTCCGTTCACTCAGATCACTGTTACCACGACTGATTTCAGCAGACTCTGCACTGACATTTTGTGCCACAGAAGCAATTTTGCCCAGTGTGGCGTGTAGTTGTTCGAAACATTGATTAACCGCGTCTTTAAGTACCGCGAACTGACCGGTGAACGAACCTTCCATTCGCGTGGTCAGATCCCCCTGGGACATTGCTGTTACGGCGTGCAAAGTCTTGTCCAGTACATCTTCAATGGTGAGCTGTAGTTCCTTTTGTGCGGTAATATCTGCAGCGTATTTTACTACTTTGACTGGCTTGCCGTTCTTATCAAGAATGGGGTTATAGCTTGCCTGGATCCAGATCGTGTTACCACCTTTACCGACTCGCTCAAATTCACCAGCCTGGTATTCGCCTCTTCTGAGGCTGTCCCAGAATTCCCGGTACTCGGGGCTTCTGGCGAGCTCGGAGCCTACAAACATACTGTGCGGCTGACCCTGAATTTCACTCATTGAGTAGCCAACCGTTTGAAGAAAGTTGTCATTAGCGGTGCGGATGGTACCGTCCAGATTAAATTCGATAACCGCCTGCGACTTGCTTATTGCTGATAATTTACCTTCCCAGTCTGTCGTTCGGGCGACCTCTTCAGTGATATCCGTGGCAAACTTGACCACCTTTACCGGTTTGCCGTTTTTGTCCATGATCGGGTTATAGCTGGCCTGAATCCAAATCTCATTACCGCTTTTCCCAAGCCGTTTGAATTTATCTGCTACGTATTCACCACGACCTAATTTTTCCCAGAACTGTTTGTAGTCGTGACTGCTACTGATCGATTGATCAACAAACATACTGTGGTGTTTGCCTTTCACCTCATCGATCGAATAGCCTACCGTGCTGAGAAAATTCTGGTTGGCCCAGATAATTGTGCCATCCAGCTCGAAGTGAATAACCGCCTGAGATTTGTTGATCGCATCTACCTGCCCGGCCTGATCCAGAGATTTACTATTGCCTGCTGCTGAGTCGTCTGAGCGATTGTTCAAACCAAATAATCTATTTTTCATTGTTTGTTTCCTATCCGGATCCTTTTTTGATTTCCAATAGCTGCAGCAGCTCGATCCGCAATGCATGAGAGGTGAATTTCTGCGACATTCGAGGGGGGCAGATTCTGCACTACACCTTAATTCAACCGCTGTGTGTACCTGATCGTAAACGGCAGAGCGACGTCACTGTTTGGCCGAAAAACCAGACACGGTTAGCATTTATTTCGGTAGTGCTTCTCAGTTCTTTAGAGATAGCTTTTATATTTTTACAGCTATTTGATTATTCGATAGGGGAATGGTGATTTGTTTTTCCATCTCAACTGATTAAGGGAGATATACGACAGGAGGGGGAATTCATGCCGCGTAGCACGCGGTAGAGCAGCAAATGGGTGCGGGATCAGGGTCTT
>CAKZVB010000321.1 GCA_937922015.1 uncultured Granulosicoccaceae bacterium | reverse complement strand
GATGCAATGGGAGCATACAATTGCTTAAACTACCGAAATTACTTTGAATTTGTACTCCTGCAAGCAGCTTGATATTGCGGACGTATGTTTACGGGTTTTGATGATCATTCTGCAGCAGCGCTGATATCACCTGTATTTTTTTTTTGCGGTTATCGATTTCAGTGGAAACCTGCCACTTGACCTGCGACCGATGCCCGCGCCTACAGTCAGAACCACTAGCCTGAATTCAGATACTAGCGTTTATGAGTATTATTGGTTGCGGACCAGCTATCTTCATAGTCCGGATAGCCGGTTTGCTCAGAATGTACCGGGCAATACTTTAGTGCCACAATAGCCGCATAGATCAGACAAAAAGGCGTGCCTATTGCACGCCTTTTTTATACAGGTAGAACCGGTCAGCTAGTTGTCACCAATACCGGAAAAGCCAAAGCCTGCGCAACCATACTCGCAGTCCTGAACCAGCTTGAGGGAACAGTCAACAACTGACATATCCTGCCATACATCGACGGTATCTGCGCTGCACCATGAGTACTTGGCCTCCCGGTTGCCACCATCGTCGTCAAAGTTCATATGTACATCAAAGCCAATCTCGACTTCATTTCCGTAAGCGCTCAGATCAACACCCATTTCGGTCAGGCTGAACCTGGCTTCACACGTTATCGCTCCAAATTCTTCCGGGCCACATACTGCTTCGTCAGAGAGATTCAGTCTTGAGTTGAATCCAGTTAACGTATCAGGTGTGTAGAACAACGGCTCGTCAAAGCGAATAATACGCACGAAGTCGTTGTCGTCGTATCCGACTGTGGATTCATTGCCAATATTAAAATAGATTTCCATGCTGTCGTCGTTCCAGATTTGCTGCGGTGAGTCCAGCGGTAACGGGGGTGACTCTGATGCAGGAAAAAACCTGATGCCATAGAAGTCAGTGTTGTATTTATAAATCGTCGCTGCAACGTGCAGGTAACCCTCAGCTAAGCCCAAACTAATATTCCAGTTTCGCCATGCAGTATCGTTTCCCTGTCTTTCAAACCCGTCAACAAGGAAGCTGTCATTCGACCGTGCCGGGTAGTATTGAATGGCTGTAAAACCGTTAAATCCAAACCCGCCATTTCCAACCAGGTAGAAACCAATGTTACCCGCCGTAGTGACTTCCAGTGTTTTGCGATAGGTTTGCCGATTGGATTCTTCCGGTGTTGAAACCAGAGAGCAGTTGTCTATTGTGCCACCCGATTCTGTGTAGAACCAAACAAGCGCAGCATTTGCATTGGATGGTGCGGTGCCTGTCGATGTTTTTCGTGTGGCATTTACCGAGTCAGCACGCGCAGCCTCTGACTCGGAGATGAATCCGCCATTCACATCATAAAAAGATATTGCCATGCCCGACCATATATCTGGGTTTGAGGCACTGACATCGCAACTGATCGAGTTGGAACTGCCAGGTTCGATATCTACCAGCTGCAAAATGCATTCGCCAGCTCCGACTCTCGCCCGCCGGTTGGCGGTTTCAATTGAAATGGCGTTGTCGTCAACGCAAGCTGACCACCCCGGCAGATTGCCTAAGGGTTCGGAAAAATCAGGATTTGCCAGTACGCCGGTCCCGGTATCGCCGAGCTTGGCGATCTGCCGACCCTCCAGCGCCAGATTACTGGAACCTGTTACCAGAATATTTGAATCGTCCGATGAACTACATCCGCTTAAGAGACCTATGAGGATAGTGGACGCAATCCCGGCGACTGATCTTTTCCATGATTGCATGATGAGTAGTGACGGTACTAATCTTGACATGGTAAACCCCCCTTTGTTTAATGACCGATAAAACCAGTGCCATTATAACCACAAGTTAGCTGCGCAACAGCGCACCGCTGCCGGGGCGTAAACTCGTGGCTCACTATCGAATTGGATTAAGCATTGATCAACCATCACCGTCGTCGATTACTACGTAACAGCTTTGCAACACTGGCCACTATCAGCGCCGGATGCGCGATACCAGCACGTGATTTGCTGGCATCGACATCGCCTGTATTGCGCAAGCCCATACCCGGCACAGATGAAAGTGTGCCGGTAATAGGTATGGGTACATGGATTACCTTTGATGTGCCGGCTCAGGCCAACCTGCGGGCCCGGCGTGCCAGCGTACTGCAACGTTTTGTTGAGATGGGTGGTGGCATGATCGACTCCTCACCAATGTACGGCTATGCCGAAGAGGTACTGGGCGAGAGCATTGCTACGCTTAAAAAAACCGATACGCTCTTTAACGCCAGTAAAATCTGGACCCCCTTTGCGGGTAACGCCAATGCTCAAATGGCTGATACCGAAAAACAATGGGGGGTGAAGCCCATGGATCTGATGTATGTACACAACTTAGTCAAGTGGCAGGACCATTTACCTAAACTACAACAGTGGAAAGACGAAGGCCGCATTCGTTATATCGGGCTAAGCACTTCACATGGTCGTCGCCATGCGGAAATGGAAAGTCTGATCAAATCTGAACCCATAGATTTTGTACAGCTAACGCTTAATATAGAAGATACGGAAACCGAAGAGCGACTGATACCTCTGGCACAAGACAAGGGTATTGCTGTGGTTGTTAACCGCCCTTTCCAGCGCGGCACACTCTTTTCGAAGTATGCCGGCAACCCCTTACCCGGTTTGGCCGGGGACCTTGGCTGCCGGAACTGGGCCCAGTATTTTCTGCTGTATGTCGTTTCGCACCCGGGAGTCACTTGTGCTATACCCGCGACCAGCCAGGTGGCGCACATGCAGGAGAATATGGGTACTTTGAAGCTGCCGTTGCCGGACTTCAAAACCCGTGCATTGATTCGTAAGTCAGTAACAGCTTAAAACAATTCACCAGGCCCGCCTGAACACCACCGGGTGCAGGAGTTACACAGCAAAACCGTTTGATCGGGCACTGCAACTCAGCTGGAATAATCTTTACCAGCGCTGCGCTCTTTCAGGATACTATACCCCTACCCTCACACCTATAAAGACAGAGCACCACAATGAACGCCATTGCAATTGCCTTACATGTAGTCGCCGCCGCCGTTTGGATTGGCGGAATGTTCTTCGCCTATGTGGTGCTGCGCCCTAGCAGTGATATGTTCGACCCACCACAAAAGCTGGCGCTATGGGCCGGGGTGTTCAAACGATTTTTCCCCTGGGTATGGATGTCAGTCATCATATTGTTAGTAACCGGCTATTGGCTGATATTCAACTGGTTCAATGGATTTGGCAACACACCGGGCTACGTTCACCTGATGCACCTGTTAGGGTGGATTATGGTGCTGCTTTTTGTATACCTGTACTATAAAATTTACCCGACATTTAAAGCGGCGGTAAATAGTGAGAACTGGCCTGATGCCGCTGCCGCGATGGCTCGCATACGGCATGTTATTCTGGTGAATCTGATACTGGGTTTGTCTTTGCTGGTGCTGGTTGCTGCGCTACAGCGCCTGAGTTGAAGATTAAGAAGGGTTGAAGATCGATAAGGTTTAAGATCAAAAAGGACTAAAGATCAATCAGATGTCTAAGAACATCGGTAAAAGTGTCTACTTCAGCTTCACTGAAGGATTTAAAGGTTTCCTTTGCATGTGCGGCCGCCAGTGCCCAGATTTGCTCGGACTTAGACTTACCCAATTCGGTCAGTGCGTAACCATCTCCACTGGCCATCACCAAGCCTCGATCGTTCAAGCTAAGCAGCGCTTCATCCGCTTCATTGATCGGGGTATGCATGTGAACTACAAGCTCCCTGGCGTCCAGCACAGGGAAATCATTCAATACCAATAAAATGCGTGACTCAACAAGGTTCAGCCCGAGAGTGGTCAATTTAGGCCGATAGCGTTCCTGATAAGCACGCACTGCCCGCAGCATCAGGAAAAACGCATGGTTGCTCATCCGGCCCTCGCCGGCATCCTTTAGGGTGCTTTTACCGGAGTCTGGAAAAGTTTCAGGGTGGCTGAAGACCATCGAGTATGATCCCTGGTGGAAGCACAGCGGCGAACGTCCAAAATCGTCGAAAGCGATGACTCTTCCAACAAAGATCCAATGATCACCGCCATCGAGTTTGTCATAGGCTTCACACTGGAATCGCCCGGCACAGTCGGGAAAAATCGGCACACCGCCGATCCCCTTGTCCCATTCAACACCGTCGAATTTATCTGCCTGCTGACGTGCGAAACGGTTCGACATCTCCATCTGGTCTGATGCAAGGATATTGACCGCAAAATGAGTGGCGGACTCAAATACCACGCAACTCGGAGTGTCCTTAATACAGCTCCAAAGGACCAACGGCGGATCCATTGACAACGAATTGAAGCTACTGGCAGTAACACCGATATTGGTTCCGTCACTGGCGCGTGTTGTGATAATCGTCACGCCCGTTGCAAAGTTACCAAGCGCTCGACGAAAGGCTTTCTGATCAATTCGGTTGTGTTTCTGTTCGGTCGTCACTAGTGATCCATCCAGTTAATAGTTGCGGGTTCAGAGTCGTTGCCTGCGTTCACTGCAGGGCGAACTTACGCGGGCATTTTCTACGTCTGGATTGTGCAATGCAGTCTGTGGACGCAAACAGCCGTGCTGAAAGGAGCCAAAGCGCCGTCCCACCGCGGCGTTGCGGCGATTGAAAAGGGCCAAATTGAAAAAATGAGGGCCACTGGCAGCGAGCGCCGTCTTGCGGTGAAACGGTTTTTTAGCTCTTAACCCGTAATTATTTGTTGAACCAACCACTGGATCTCCAGGACAGATATCGGTCTCTTTAGTGACTCTATCTTTTACTCGACATCATTATGAAGCATTATCAATGGCTGAAATACTGACTTTTTCTGATGGGAGATACCTTTTTTTCTGATAGCGGGTGCTGCGCGCAATCTCTGTCTGCGTCAGACGAACCCTGCAGCTGCCATCGACTGGCCACATAGGGCCACAGAGGACATATATAATTGCCAGGCATATAATTGCTAATGAAAGCAGCCAGAGACAGGCTCGGGGTCACTTTGACTGTGTTTTTTAAAATTCATTTCAAGGTAGTTATTGACACTCGCATGCCCATCCCCGTAAGTTTCGGGCCAGATCCTGTAATTTCCCAAAGAGCGTAAGTGCCTCGCTTGTCCCTGTAATTTCCTAAAGAGTGAATTTGAATTTTGACCCCGCTTACCCTTTTACTCATCGTTAGTGGTGGCAGATCAACCTGTAGTTTTTCTGGCAGAGCCTTGTGATAGAGACGGTCGCACTGGTTGCGATTGGTTTTCTACTGGGCGGAATAATCAAAGGCGCGACCGGGGTTGGCGCACCATTGATCGCTGTACCTTTACTCACCATGTTTTATGACGTGCAAACTGCCGTCATACTATTTGCCGTGCCCAACTGCTTGCCAAATGTATGGCAGAGCTGGCGCTATCGTAAGCATAGATTGGAAACTCGCTTTATATCCAAACTGGCAATTGCCGGAGGCATCGGCACGCTGACAGGTACAATTTTGCTTATACAACTCCCCGCCACCTTTCTGAAACTGGTATTAGCGTTTACGGTTTATGGATATGTTATTTTTCGTTGGTTCAATCCGGGATGGCGTCTTGACATGCAGCTTGCACAAAAAATAGTTATACCTACCGCCGCGATAGCGGGAACGCTACAAGGTGCATCCGGTTTGTCTGCTCCGGTGTCGGTCACATTTATCAATGCATTAAGACTGGAAAGGCCCCGTTTTATTTCCACTATTTCGATCTATTTTCTGGCGACATCCATCGTACAGTTGCCAGCGCTTTTTGCGTTTGGTTTGATGACGCCAGAATATTTTTTAATCAGTTGCGCCGCGGTGCTGCCACTCATTGCTGGCATGCCGATTGGAAGCTTTCTGGCACGCAAACTCTCCCGCAATAACTTTGATCAGCTGATTCTTTTTGTACTGTTTGTGGTCGCAACCCGGTTACTTATTGATATATTTTAGTCCGCGCGCCCGATTAATCATTGCTGAATCCAATGACTGTGGGCAGTACTGTCCCTGTAAATCAAATACGTCAACAGGCATCACTGCATGACAGGTATAAACTTCGCGATCTGCTATAGAGACACCATCCATTCAGTCATTCTTACGAGGATACTGCAGCACTGCAACAGCAGACAATATCAACGCGGCACCAAACCATCCTAACAGATCGAGGCGCTCACCAAGTAATGTGTAGCCGGCCAATGCCGCAAATAGCGTTTCAAGCGACAACAAAATGGACGCTCTTGGTGCTGGTACTGTTTGAAGCGCTATGGCCATCAGCCCAAAGGTCAGTGCTGTCGATAACACACCTACATAAAGCACTGCCGGCAACGCCTGCAATACCTCGTGATCAATATCGCGTTCAAACAACAGTGCCGCTATCATTCCCAGCAGACCGACGGTTAAAAACTGAATACAGGTATAGCTTAGTGGTTTTTCATACTTTGCCGCCTCTCCGGACACAATAATCAGTAGCGCCCAGAACAACGCTGAAAACGCGATGAGACGATCACCGCCGCTTAAATTGATGATTGTGCCACCACCGAGCGCCCAGACTCCGACCATAGACATGAGCGCGCATAACCAGATAATAGCCGAGGGTGCTATTCGTTTAATAACCCAGAATAAAAACGGCGTGACAATCACATACAGTGCTGTTAAAAACCCGGTATTGGTAACCGTTGCTGTGACCAGCCCCACCTGCTGGAGCGATGCCGCTATAAAAAACGTAAAGCCTCCGGCCACTGCTATCGGTGCAAGACCCTCACGCAATCCAGACCAGAAACGATGCTGCGTTAATGTGCCAGCAGATTTTGACCGCCTTGAGAAAACTGGCAGCATTTCTTGTTCGGCTAACGCAAAAGGCAGTAACACCACTGCAGCCACCAAGCCGCGCATACCAATAAAAAGCATCGGACCAACGTGCGACATAGCCGTTTTTTGAAAGTAGAAAGCAACGCCCCATATAAGGGCTGACACAACAATCAGCAGATCGCCACGCATGAATTTGTGGTTTGGAGTTGTCATCAAGGGGCTTGACCAGAGTCTTCATTTTGATAAGTCGATTGACAGGAGTAGTCGGGTCCAAATTATGAGTCATTAAACCACCCTGTACCGGTGTTTTCTATGACGCTGACAACAGGCGATCCAACTCGCCACTGGCATCCAGTGCCATCAGATCCTCGTCACCGCCAATTGCTACGTTATTAATTAATATCTGAGGTACTTTTTTGCGACCACAGCGGCGCAGCATCTCATTGCGCTCAAGTGGCTTCAGATCAATGAGGTATTCGGTATAGTCGATTTGCCTTGAGTCCAGCAACTGTCGCGCAGCCAGGCAATGCCGACAGAAGCTGGTTCCGTAAATTTCAATCTTCGCCGTCATGACTTATCCAGGAAATCAGAAACCAAATTCACCAGCGCTCAGTTCATCCAGATCTGTGCTTGAAATCAATGTATTAAAAAACGGCGCATAGGTCAGTACCGCACCCTGTTGCACGCCGAGACCATTGAACACTTCCACGACCTTATCGAGGCATTCCTTGTTGTCCGGCACTTCAGACAGGCGACGCAGGGCTGTAAGTAAGTTTTCGATGCTCAACGGGTCCAGATAAGTTTCCAACATACGAATGGTTGTGTCGACCTGATCCCGGGTGATCTCGGTTTTACGGTTATCTGCCCCGAGCCTGCCGAAGCTCTCTTCCCTGATCCGCTGCTGTACCGTGTTGATAAAGGTCGCAAAAGTCGCTGCATCCGGCAGATCAACAAACATTTTGATCAGCGCCTCGCGATTTACTTCACTGATAAAATACAACATCGATCCATCCACCACCGGCTCGGGTGACAGTACGGACAGAACGACTGATAGTTCCTCGTTAACAAACTGATTGGAGATCCGGTATTCGATCGCATCGCCTACCAGCTCAAATTCACGGTAGCCCCGGTCGGGATCATTCTGAACGATCTTGTTAGTCATCACTTTGAAGTTGTCTGTTGGGAGGTTTACAGGAATCATTGGACACGATTGTCCCAGCCTACACCCCTGCACCGCGTAACGCGAGACAAGAACCAGTAAAAGAGAAACGGGGATCTTTGTCAACACATTGCTGACTCTGCTTGTGCATTATTCATAAGGTTACGACGTGCAGAGTCAATACCGCTAAACAGGTCGCCCTATCGACAGAGAAACGTGGCCGGCTTAAGGCACGACGTGATGATCCGATTCGATGGCATCCGGGGTGACCAGCTAATGTATTTGAGCAGACTATTTCGTACGCCATAGTTACACGGTTGACGTATCGTGAGCGCAAAGCATACCGTGTGTCTGGTTCCACCCTCTGACAATAATTGTTTTCAAGCACAAATTGCGATAGCGTCGCGTGTGCCGCGTGTGAGGATATATGGTTGATTTCTGCCAGCAACCCAAATATTGTCTGCTTACGGCACTCTGGTTTAGTCAGCGTCGAATCTCGTCGCTGAGCTTTGGGGCTACCCCAAGGCAGGGAATTGCTGGCAATACGTAGCATGAACGGCGCTGCACTGCGTGCAGAGATGTTCAGGCAACCACTCGGGCAGAGTGCCGTTCTCGCCCAGGAATCTCGATGTGAACAAGCGGGTATTTTTTACCAGACAACTGGCCAGCTGGCTCTATCACACACACTGGCACTACAAAACACTGCTTGCCGTGATCATTGAGCGTGTGGAAGACCTGCCGGATGACGGTAACGCACTGGTAGACGACTTGCTGTTGCAATACCCGGTAAAACCGTCTGAACGTGAAATAGCCGGCCTGCTTCATTCATCTGCGCGTATTTCGCGATGGTTCCCGGACTCAAGGTTCGCTACCACCCCCACACCGAAGATCAGGGTTTTTAATCTTGACAGTGACAGATTCACTGGTCAGCTTACGGACGAGGCAACCGGCCACACAACCAACCAGCTTCCAATCATTGATACTGTCAGTGATCTTGCGGATTGGCTGACGCTATCTTTGCCAGAGCTTGACTGGTTTGCCAACTTCTGGCGATTCGAGGCTGCAACCCCCGAGCACTTCAAACACTACCAGTATCAGCTACTGGAAAAGCGCGGTGGCGGCATCAGGTTAATAGAAAAACCCAAAACCCGTTTAAAGCAGCTTCAGCGGAAGATCTATCTGGACATATTAGCCACCGCAGATACCCACCCAGCCGCGCATGGCTTTTGTCCGGGTAGAAGTTGTTTGTCGCATGCAGCCAACCACACCAACAAGCGCTATGTAATGTCATACGATATTGCACAATGCTTTCAGTCTATTG
>CAKZVB010000320.1 GCA_937922015.1 uncultured Granulosicoccaceae bacterium | reverse complement strand
GATTTTGCTTTCGGGTTGGTTGTTATGGGAAAAGCGTGGCGCTTTAGGCAGTGCGTACAACATCCAAACACTACATATGAGTTAATCAATTGAAGTGCTTAGGTACATATTGTGAACCATTGGCCACTATCCTTCATACCGTTTGGACACTGCACAGCTACGACGTGAATTGAGTCTCAGAATCAGTGTCGTTTTACGACCTTGTTTATAACAAATTTTTTGTTTTTAGCGACCATACGGCAATTGCCGAAGATCCTGTTTAATACAGACCGGTAGTCCAGGTGATGGTTGGATACCACCCACATTTCCCCACCGCTGGACAGGCAGCGCCTGGCATCATGAAACATACCACTGGCTAACTGAGCGCCAACAGTATGTTGAATGTGAAACGGAGGGTTGCAGAGGATTAAATCACAGGATTCAGCACTGGAATTTTTCAACCCGTCTTGTGCCAGAAAGATAGATTGAATTGTCTGACCGGGAAAAGCAGATGCATAGTTTTTCCTGGCAGATTCTATGGCCATGAAGGACTCGTCGATAAACTGAATTCTGGCATTGTGATGAAGCTGTTGGTACTTAATGCCTAACACGCCGTTACCACACGCCAGGTCAACGACTCTGTTGGCTGATTTAATATCCTGAAAAGCGCTCAGAAAAAAACGCGTGCCCAGATCGAGATGATCGCGGGAAAATACACTGGCGTGGTTTGTAAGCGTCATGCCGATATCCGGATCAGTATATTGCGTGGGGTAGGGGTTTTGAGGAGGTGGTATAGTATCGTCTATGCTGGTGAAGATTAGCCGGGATTTTTTTACCGCTAGTGATGTGGTCAGTGGTCCAATGATTTGTTCAATACTTTTAAAAGCCGATTTCTGCAGGTGTTTTATCATTGCCGCTGCAATGATCACAGAGTCTTTGTTGATATGATCACGCAGACGAATCAGTTGATCCTCAAGGAGTGCGTTAGTCTTAGGGATTTTGATTAACACAACATCGAATACACCATGCAAATGCCCGGTTGATTTGACGAACTCGAGATTGGCGGGTGTTTGATTTTGCGCGGAGTTTTGCTGTGTATCTGTTTGGCTCAGTGAAGAATCAGACCAATGAGTGACGTCGTTTTTGTACAGAGCACAGCACAGTGCGCCATGTGCGTCATTAACCACCAGCACACGCGCCGTGTCAGTGACGAGTTTATTGTCTGCCAGATGATTCAACAGGTATTCATCGGCGGCATCCCAGGCTTGCAGCTGATCGTTTTTACGCACCGGCCATCGGTTTAGCGTCAGGTTGCCAAAGGCTGAATGAAAAACGTGCACAGATGAGAGGATCCGGAGAATTGGAAGGTGGTAGTGTAAGTCACCTTGATCGTGTCAGGGTGAATTTGCTTGTTGTTTTACTATTTATCGCTTCGCGAGTGGAGGTTTTTATTGAAGAAATCGACCACCTGCATGGCATACAGATCGGTGTCGACTTCGTTATCTGCGATGGATTCTTTCGATTCAGAGGCTTCTTCTGCACTGAGCAGGTTGCCGGTAAATAAGTCTATTGAGCCTGCGACCAGCGGTTTATGAAACTCGGGGTGGAACTGTACTGATTGTGCGGGAAAGTCATACTCCAGAGCTGCTACCGGGCAATAGGGTGAGCTTGCGGTAACTGTGGCCCCGGGTGGTACATCGAATACCTGATCGCGGTGCATTGCGTATGCAGCAAATTTCTGATGACCCTTACTGTATTCGCGAGCGCCGACAACAAACCCCTTGTCTGCCATGCGAGCGCTACCGCCAAAGGTTTCGGCCATAATCTGGTGGCCGAAGCAAATGCCGAAAACGGGGATGTTTTTATTGCGCAGATCGATCAGAAATTGTTTTAGCGGCTCTATCCAGTATACCGGATCGTAAACGCCTTTCTCTGAACCGGAAAGGACATATCCATCATAGTCCTGTGGTGACGGCAGTGACACACCGTTGGCCACATAGACCTCGGTTAATGTGGCTTCCGGGAAACAGGGAGCAAGCCACCGGGTGATTAGCTCTCCGGCAGTGCCGTGTTGATCGAAGTCTTTGTCTCGCGCTGACAGATTAATAATTGCTATTTTCATAAGGACCGGGATTCATGTGTTACCCCCGCCACTTTCAGGGATCCGGTTACTATACCAAAAAGCGCTTCGCTGGTTCCGGGCATTGCGCGCCGAGACCCGGTAATCAATCCCGGCTGGTAATTTTTCTGTAAAGTCTGTGGGTTTGTAGACGTTATAACAGGGCAGACAATGAGAAGCGTGACGTCGTACCAGACGAGATGCAGCGTGCGTCACACATCGGTGGAATCAGGACCAGAATGCCTAAAGGCTCAGCAGCAAAAAAACAACAAATTGAACCGGTTACTCTGGCCTTCTCAGCCACCGGAAAGGGTGACGCTGTGCGCGATTCCCAATCGATTTATTCAGAAGTTCTCGAATCAATGGAGCAGGGCATTATTGTCTGGTCTGCGGAAGGCGTCTGCGAGCTGGTTAATCACCGCTACTACAAGCTTCTGAACCAGGGCCGGGACTACCTGTACATTGGTATGCATCGTAGTGACTATTTTCAGAAGATGGTGGATCGCGGCGATATCACGCCGGCCGTGGCTGAACAGCTGGAAGCGGATTTACAGAAGCGTCAGCCCTTTAGTATCGAGCGGCGTGTTCCCAGTGGTGTGGAAGTGGCTGTCTACATCCGACCAATCAAGTCGGGTGGCCATGTGGTGACTTATACTGATATTACATCGACCAAGACAAACCAGCAGATGCTTTCAACGACGATCGACCGTGCCGAGAAAGCCGAGAAAAAAGCCCGTGCAGCGCTGCTGCTGGAGCGGGATCGGCAGGCTGAAACCAGTGCACTTGCTGAATTGAGTGACTGGCTGCAGTGTTGTAAGTCGATCACTGAATTGTATGAAATAGTACATCAGGCTATGGCCGGTATGTTTCCCGGGTCGTCAGGGCAGTTATTCATATACAGCAATTCCCGTGATGTGCTGGATGGTGCAGTGACCTGGGGCAAGATGAAGCTGATACGTTGTATCCAGCCACAGGATTGTTGGGGGTTGCGACGTGGCAGAACCTTCCAGTACGGCAATGGCGTGGTAAAATTCCCATGTAACCATTTCATCGCTGATGATAATGCAAACGTGTCCAGTCACTATTTGTGTCTGCCGATTATTGCGCAGGGTGATACTGTTGGAATGCTGCACATCAGTTTCGACGATGATCCCTCAGCAGCAGACGCAGAGGCACCTATTGATGCAGATACTGCCGCTTTTGCACAACGTTGTGCAGAGCAAATCAGTATCGCTATCGCTAACGTGAAACTGCGTGATGAACTGCACGAACAATCAACCAGAGACCCTCTCACCGGCCTTTTTAATCGACGTTATTTTAACGAGCGATGCCGTTCGACGCTGTCGTTACTGGACACTGAGAGCGGGTCGGTGGCACTGATTTCGTTTGATGCAGACAACTTTAAAAGTCACAACGATCACTACGGTCACGATGCAGGGGATTTTCTGCTGTGTACTTTGGGTGAGTTAACCCGACGGTACTTTAGTCATGAGGAAGTGTGTTGCCGAACTGGTGGAGAAGAGTTCTCCATTTTATTGCCTGACTGCACGGTTGATGAAGCGCTAGGTAAAGCCGAAGAGTTTGTGCAAATAATAGAGGATCATGATTTCTGTTACCTGGGGCAGCAATTGCCTGCCGTGACAGTGTCTGCAGGTGTTGCGTCTTATCCACACAGCGCTGACAATCTCCAGGGTCTCTGCAGAGCAGCTGATCTTGCCATGTATGAGGCAAAGGACAACGGTAAGAATCAAGTGGTACGAGCACCAGACGCCAATACCTGAATGATCGTATAGTGCTGCAGGGCCGGAATGATATGACCCATTCAACAATGCTGATATAAGAGTTGCAACTGTTGTCAGTGCTGTTACATGAGCAACTACACTTTAATAAAAATGTGTTGTTGCTTTGCGCAAAGGTGACGGCCGGAGTTGACCGTCACTGTGATTGCTACATACGGATTATCAGTAGCGCAGGTTAGGTGCTGCGTGGCCAATTTGTTGGCTGGAACAGTACCATTTACCATGCACATAGTCACAATCTTTACGTGGAATATAGTGACATGCCTTGGCGTAGGCGGCACGTGCATCCCCAAGCGAATGTCCGGCAACAGCGCAGTGCTTTGGCTTATGATCCGGTTTCGGGGTGTGGCGATGCTTCGGAGAGTTCAAAAAGTTACATTTCACCTGTTGTCCCGGTTTTGAAATGGTGACATCCACTTTGTAGTCGTGATAAGAGCGCCCGTTGCATTCAATTCTCGTTTTATAACCCCGTGCATGTTCTGCAATGGTATAGGTATCACGGCCGACTATGAAGTATTGACGCTGCTTTGACTTCAACTTGAAGCCTTTGTGATAACTGCCATTAGTGCTTATATTGAAATGAAATTCAGGAGAGCGGTTGGTGGTTATTACCCTGCCATCCTTGTACGCAAATTTTTGTATTTCAATCACCGGCAACTGGTAGTAGTGAGTAACATACTCACAGCGCTTGTGTTTATACCCATGGCGATAATCTTTGCCCTTGTGGTGGCACATTTTTCTACTGTAATAGCCCTTGCCGGTATGAGTGTCAAGGTTGCTGCAGGAAACCACTTCCTTGTGTCCTTTAACCTTAATGGTGATGTGGCCACTGCCGCAATGGCCGTGTACCAGGTCTGCTGGTTTGTAATCATGACCACCAGTTGCCTGGCTTGTCGGGCTGAAAGCAATAGCGGCTAGTATCACTCCAGCCAGGGCATGGCTGCGCTTGAACACTGTTTGCAACATATACGTTCTCATTAATTTTTCCTCTTCAAATTCTCTGGAATTTATCGTTAAAGCGCTCTGCATCATGCAGTAGCACAAAAAGCTTACGATTAGTTAAGATAAGATTACAACAGGGAAATGTAACATCGTAAGGAAAACGAAACATTGTAATAAACATGCTTCCTATGAGGCTGCTTTTGGAATTCGATTGAGAGAATACACTATAAAAATAGGTGTTCAGGGAACATTGGTAGTGAAGTTTCAGCGGTTAGAACAAAACGAAATTAGCCAAATGGGTACTTGACCAGGCATAAAATTTCAGCTTTGAAACACCATGTTCCTCTAATAATGTAAATTTTATGTAGCAGATTGAGGGTGTTGTTTGCGCCAGAACAGAGTGGTGCAGCAGGTATGCGGTAGAACGGTGGCAGGGCACCATGTGCCAGGTTACAGGCACATGGTGTTTCTTAACAGGTGTGCTATCGGGCTGTTTGGAAAGTTCGAGAACACATTTCTTCGCCTTGCTCTGGCAACTGTGATTGTGAAATTTTTGTTATCGATCTTCCAGCGCGGCCCACTAGAAGTGGTTTCGGTATTGAAGTCCAATGGTGGAGTTCGTTGAATCCGGAAGCAGCAGATCACCGCTTTGTTCATGTTGCAGCTCAAAGCTTAATTCATCGTTACCCATTAATCTAAAGCCTGCACCTGCGTGCAATTGCAGTGCAACCGATTCGGCTGGCCAGTTGTGACCTAGTCGGGCGGTCATGTGGTAGCGGGGAGACGCTGCTTGCGGGTAATTTGAATTTATCCCACCACGAAATAGAGATGCACTGACAGCTACTTGCTGGGCTTCGGCAGTTGTGGCCGCGTTCAGAGTAGTATATTCAGGTATTCCGCTCAGGTTGACGGGCAGTGTTGCATTGGTCTCGCTTGTACTACCGGTAGCGACTATACCCATTGTCCAGCTATTGCTGCCGAAAGATCCACGAGTACCAAGCTCGACGCTTGCGCCAAATCCTTTTGAGATTTGCTCATCGTCGCTGCGGGTAGTGAGTTCATTCATGTTACCGCTTAGTTTGATGAATTCATTCTTGCCAACTGAATGCTGGTAGGCAAGCTCTGCGCGATCCTGTTTAGCGGCTAATCGCAGTTCAGCGTTGTTTTGTACCACTTCGTTGAATGATACTTCAGTAGTCAGCTCTTTGCGGCCCTGACGGTCTCGAACATAGTATTGACCGGACGAGTAGTTAAGCTCGCTGTCACCTTGAGTGTTTATGCCAGTGGTCAATCTGCCACCAAGTGTTGAATTGCCGAAATACGCTGATACTGCGACGTCGTCCTCGGTGGAGCCGTCTGCAGCCAACTTATCTGATGCCAGCACGCTGCGCTTGTAGTCAACCGCAAAACCCAGGTCTTCTGCGGCAAGTGTGTGACGCAATGACAGGCCGGTTTCGGTGATATTCAAATTGCCGATGTCATGCTGTTTCAACGCGCCGGCATAGTAGCCGGGTCGATTGGTGCGTAATGCTATTACATGCTCCCTGGCGGTAAAACGTTCGTTTTCTGTCTTGCCATTATCCATGTTATGTCTGGCAAGCTGGTATGCCTCTTTTTCATTGCCGATTTTGCGAAGGGCAAGAATGCGGTCACCCGCTGACAGCTCTTTGTCACTGGCCAGTATTTCCTGAATAGTGTTCAGATCATTGTCACCAAGTGCCAGTGCCAGTTGCTGCCAAACGGGGGTTTGCAGACGCTGATCATGCATTTTAGTAAGAATGAGTCTCGCGTAGTCATTTCTTTGTGTCGACAAATACCAGGCTGCAGCCATTTCGCGTCGCCAGGCGTCTTCTTTCTCCGTTGCACCGGGTAATTCATTAAGTAAACGCTGTGTCCACAATTCGTTTTCACCAACGCTGCCGTAAGTGCGCAGTAGACCTATATAATCACGAGCAAGCGCATTGGTTTTCTCGCCGGCGTTTGCCAGTACCAGTGGGCGCAGTTTCGCAATGGCGTAATTGCGAACGGTAAACGCGTGATTCGAATTTCCGGTTTGTTCCAGTGCATCTGCAAAGGACAGCAGAATGTTGTAGTCGTGATCGTCTTTTTCCATCAGCTTGCTAAACCAACGCAGACTGGCCTCGGGTTTCTTTGCTTTCATGTAGCCGACCGCGTAAGGACTCCATAATTCCGGCATTGTGACCGCTGTACTCTCATACTTTGTCAGTGTTTGTTCGAGTCTTTGGGTGTACTTGTCATCACCCAGCATGGTCCAGATAATACCGGCAATAGCATGCTCATTGTCGGGCAGAATCATCAGCGTGTTTTCATAGGTCTCTAACGCGGCTGTGGTGTCAGACTTCCTGTTGTAGTAGTCGCCAAGGGTTAGCCAGTATTCCGGTATCTCACGAAGCTGCAACAGATCACCATTGGCGTCCAGATATCTTTCGAGGTGTGGATAGACATCATAATCGAGGGCAAGGCGCATGGTAGATAACAAAAATGCAGTTTCATCAGTTTGTCGCCATAGTTTTTCGGAATGCTCAATCGCGGTTTCAATTTCACCAAGATCTACATAGGACTGGACCAGTCTTTGTCCTGCTTCCAGGCGGTTGCTGTTGTCCATATCAAGCCGGTCCAGATACGGTGCCGCTGCAATAACGTATGCCGGTTTGCGATACCGCCAGCCGATCTCGCTGTACAGTTTTACCTGGTAATCGCTGGCGCTGCTCAGGTAAAGTGGGTTAACACGGCTGGCGGCAGATCCGGCTGCATCGTATTGCCGGAGTCGCCAGTGAAGTTCCATTTGATTAATCGATTCTTCACTGGATTGTCCGAATCTGGCTGCAAATGACTGCCAGGCTTGCAGCGATTCAGTGTACTTGCTGTGATGTTTCTGCAGCGCCGCCAGCTCGCGCAGTAACATGGCGTCACGCTGGCCTCCGGTCATCATCTCCTGCAACGCTTCGGCAGCTAAATCCGGTCGGCCGTCCTGTTCATACAGCTTGACCAGCTTAATTATGTTTTGTGTGTTCAAAGGTTCACGGCTTGCGACGCGGCGCAGTGTTGCGGCAGCGGTGGCGGAATCCCAGTTGAGTTCGGCAAGTCTGATGAGTTCTTTGTCGTTAACGTTATTGGGATGATGTTTGGCCAGCCACATTCTTTGAGTTTGTGCAGCTTGCACATTGCCATTCCATTCTTCGAGCTGGGCCAGCTTAAGTCTGTGTCCTTTTTCCATGGGATCGGCTTCTACTGTTTTCCTGGCCCACAGCAGTGCACTGCCCAGTTGTTTGTTTGCCAGTGTAAAATTGATCTGTCGTTCCATGGCATCAATATCAAACGGACGAATTCTCAGGAGTTCTTCGTTCCATTCCATTGCTTGCGTGGCGAGTCCCATGCCATCGGCCAGATCAATACCTTCGATGAGAATTTCGGCACTTCCGGGTTGCAGTCTCAGACGCTGATGAAGTGCTTGCAGTGCTTCTTCATTGCGACCTGCAGCAAGCAGTAGTTTCTGTCTGCGTTTGGTCAGCGGTAACTTGTACTGCTCATCAGCTATCTGTTCGATGTCCAGTACATATTCGGCCGCAAGACCGGGCAGGTTGGAGGCTTCTGACCACGTGGCGGCTTTTTCGAGCCACATGATAGCGCGGCGGTCGTCGATAACAGATAGTTGAGCGTATATCGGGTAGGCGAGGTCAGGACGTTCAGAAGCCAGTGTGAGCGTTGCCAGCTGAGAGAGTATTCGTGCATCCTGCGGAGCGGTTTCTACCAGATTCTCAAGCTCTGCGTTGGCTGCAAACGTATCTCCGCTGCTGATCAGTAGTCCTATCAGGCCGCGCTTCAAAGTGAATATTTTTTTTTCATCGTGCGCTTTTTCAATGGCACTTCTATAACAGGAAGCAGATTCGCTGTGCATGTCAAATTGTGCGAGCGTTCTGGCGCATTGCTCCAGATGGGTAACGGCATTTTCAGGGTCATTAATAGCCAGCAGCAGGCTGTATGATGCAGACATCTCTGCTTGTTGCAGGTCTGCACTGATTTGAGACGCACGTTGCAGAGTTCCTGCATCATGCAATGATGGTGTATCGAGAAAGTCTGTTAGCAGGCTAACCAATCCAGCCTCGTAGGAGGCAGCGGCGGCAGCGTTGCCGGCGCCGTAGTAACCGACCGTTGCAGTTTCCAGACGAAGAAGGAACGAGTCCTGTGCATTCGGTGTAATATCTGGTCGCTCAGCCATCAGCTGTCTTGCCTGCTCCCACTTTTGATTGCGGATCATGGTGTGGATTGCATCGCGCACCTCCTGTGCAGGCAGATCGCCGGCGGCGTCGCGAGCTTTCAGGTATGCGAGGTCAAGATCATCAATATCCGCTTTCTGAGTTGTTTTTTCAGTGGTTGTGACGGAGAACGTTTCCCGCGAGGGCAGCAATACGATAAATGCAACGGTAAGAAGTATCGCAATGCTGACGAGGTATGCTGGCGGTATCAGGCTTTCACGTTTCACAGTTGATGACTGCATCGCCGGTATCCTTTGTTGTAAATTCATATCTGGTGTTGCCATCGGGTGTCAATGCACCGTTGATGGTGGAGTTTTTACTGCTGATGTTGCAATACCTTTTGTCGCCGTTTAGTTCAATAACGACAGGCGAGTGCCCTTTAAAACGCATACTAATGCGACCATCTCTACGGTTCTCCCACCGATCTATTGTCGCATTGGCTGCGACCAGATGCGGCTGTTGTGGCTTGGTGGATTGTGTCCGGAAACTTAATGTATTTGCACCGTTTGTGTGTATGTACACACCATCGTGCAGTTGTCTGGCACCTGCTAACGACTGACTTGATGTCAGGTCAGGCCATGCGTTCTTTTTCAAATTGCGAAGCGACCGAATAGGGCCCAGGCCACTGATTTTCCAGCGCCCGTCCAGATAACGGGACACACCGGCACTTCTAAAATAGGGTACTTTGACAATATATTCACTGCTGAATACAGGAAACAGCTGCTGTTTGTCAGTCCAGCTATATACTTCCTTTAGAGAACGCAATGAAGCGGCTTTGGTACCAATGTAAAAGTGGTAGTACACATTGACGGGTTTTATGCGGCGTGGAAATTCTGTCATATCGAGTGTTTCCAGTACATTTCGAAAACCATCGAATGGTCCCGTCCAATCGTTGGTGTAGACATTCTCGTTCATGATCGGCGCATAGACCTGAATATGCCCTCCAATCATTCGTGTGTTTGCGCTGATGGCGGTAACGGTTGGCAGTGTTTTATTAATCCTGGTGTTACCACCATTCATATTTAACAATCCATACTTTGCCACAACGTCCAGTGCCTCTGCGGGAGGCTCTGCATCACCTGACCAGAGCAACACTTTGGTTCGTTTGCCCGGAGGGGCCAGGTATTCATCAATGTATTTTACCGATCCGGCAATTTCCCGCTCCAGGCTATAGCGATATCCCGGTAGACGAAGGTTGTGCTTGCCACTGGCTGCACCGTCCGTAAGCTTCTGCCAGTGGAAAGGGTGACTGAAAGTATGTGAAGCGATTTCGACGTTGTCCATAGCGAAATACTCGCGCATGATTTTTGTCATCCGCTCGCGACGATCTGCATAGGCATCTATCGCAGTCATTTCTGCTTCAACAATGGAAACGGTGTGTGGCAGGTCATAGGGTCGTATTATTTCTTCATGGATGACTTCTGCCCCCAATCTGCGACCTGGCAATTCAGCCCATGAGGGCAGTGCGTCGCCATCAATGTGTGCAAACCATAATCTGGTGCCGTTTTCACTGGTGATGTCGGGCATCGGTGCATCTGTCAGGTGAAGCGATTTTTTCAAAAACAGGAACGGATCAATAATCCAGTCAACGGTCGTGTCGATCTTGGAGTTGATGACTGTCGGACTGATGGCGATACCGCCCCACGGGCCGGTAATCACGGTATCAATCTCAACGCCGTGCTTGTCTGCGTAAGTCAGATGAGCGGTGTTGTCGGCAGATGAATTTTTAACTGGCATCGTCAGGTAGTCGATGCGCGTTGGTGCTGGTGATTCAAAACCGATCATGCGGTCCTTGCGCAGCGGTGCCAGCGAATTGCGATCTATTTCTGTGACAGCGGTAACACCCATGTAGTCATTTAGCGCTGTGGTGGTGTCCATGCCTATTGAACTGAAGAATGCGATGGGGGTTTCGTCTTGAAATTGCCTCTCCAGCCACTGAGGGTAACCGTCAGCATTCAACGGACGCCCGTTCCACATAACTATGCCTGCGTATCGGCCCTTTAGAACACTCGATGGCAACGGCTTTTTTGCGATGTCATGGTAGACAGGGACATAGCCCATGTATTCCAGTGGCATTGCAGCTAAGGTATGGACCAGTGCATATTCTATTTCACCGGTCTCTCTGCTGTCGTATATCATCAGAACATCCCGGGCGATTACTTCCTGGGTTCCAATACCCACGTAGTCCAGTGCCGGGTTAGCAACCCAGGGGATAAATCCTGCCCGGGCAATCTTCGAGGCCACATCTCTTGCCTCGCTGCGTGCTGACGGTGGCAGGTAGTCTATGGCGATTACGTCGATATCGTGTTTGTTTTTAATGTTGGTAAGAGTTGTCTGCAACCAATTTCGATCTGCTTCAGGCACATCACGATAGGTCTGCCCGGCATTGTCCCATCCTGCATAGAGAGACTCTGCGGCGATGGCTTCGAGGTAGGGAGCAACCGTATCAATGACTTCAAAGCCACGGTTTGAGATTAGTCTGATGTCAGGGTGTTTTCGTTTTATACGATACAAAAGGTTTGACAGACCATTCTCTTGTGCTGCTATTTGTTCCGGAGTCGTGGCAAACAACCGGTAGCTGTCCATCGTGTCCAGGAACAGACCATCGTAGCCACGGCTGACCAGTTCGTTTATTCGCTGCAGTAAAAACCGATGCCAGTCCGGGCTGGCCAGGTCCATCACTTTGCTATTCCAATCCGTGTTAGTGCCTATTCCAGCAGAACCCGGAATCTGATCAAACCACTTACGATGAGGACCAACTTCGCCCACACTTACATAGGCGAAGGTTGCAGCGCCGTTTCTTTTCAGTTCCCGGTGTTCATCCGCCTGGACGTTATCGGCTTCAACAATTATCCGATCAAACTGTGATAGTGCGTTTACCGGCGGATTGGGACCATAATAGAATGCAACACTGCCGCCCGTTGATGCGTGGCCGATACCTGCAATAAAAAGTGATGCGAAGCACCACAGCCGGGTAAGACAGGTTAATATTGATCTATTGAGCATGTTATTAGTATCCAGAGCACTTGTCTTAATGGCTTCTAATCGGTCGCGACATCACGTGGACGCATAAAGGTTCGAAATTCGATATTTTCGAGTTCGCTGGACAGTAGAAATATGCCGACGAAAGCAGTCAGTGTCATTGATAATCCAAAACCGTAGCCGTAGTACATTGGGCCTAGTTCCAGAGTGATCCATGTAAAACAGCTGTTGGTAATAAGCAACGTCAGAGTTAACCAGAATGCGTCCTTCAGACGATCAAGGTAAAAAAGTACATTAAGCACAGCGAGCATAAGAACCTGTGCCGCCACACCAACCAGATCAATGTAGTAGAGGTGGATGAACTTATCGGAAATGCCCAGCCAGCTAACTATTTTTGGGCCCAGCATGTAGAGTATCAGCACGGTGATACCTTGAACTCTAATGATTTGAAATATACCTTCGCGTACCGCCAGTATCATTTCATTACCAAGCGTTTCAATTTCCTGCAGGCTGGCGTTTCCGCGCACTGCATTGAAAAACCCGTCGTATGCTTCTGCGAAATCGGTTTCAATTCTAAGTAAGAATACAGCCATGCCGGGTATGATTGACAGATAAGCCAGAAATATCGGAAGATCGTAGATCAGTGAAGCGCGTAGTGGACCAATAACTGCCTCAGAGGTGCCGGGGTAGGTCCAGAAGATAAACTTGTCAATCCAGATGCCCAGGTTGTAGAACACACCGACAAAGATCAGTACCGGAAATATTTCTTTGCGTTTTAGAAAGTCTACACGTACAGTTTCTGTCATCGGGTATTCGGGGATAATCACCGCGAGCATCAGGAAAAACAGCAGTGCATGTCCCACCAGCAGCCCGCCCAGGAGTCCACTGATACCGTAAGGAATCAATACTATCGATAGCAATATAGTGGTGGTATAACCAAAGAAAAATGAATATAGAATAACCTTGAATTTCTTGAGTCCGGCGACAAATATCACCAGTATCCAGATATTGGAAAGGGTGACGAAGTTGGCGATCATCAACACTTCGTAGCTGAATGACTCTTCAAAAAGCGTCAACATGACAGCGATGCCCATACCACCACTGATGACAGTCGTTATCAGCATTGCACCGAAAAGATTGGGGTTGATCAGATGATCACGCCCTTCAAATAGTCGATCTGCAATGTATCGTGTAAAAACCAGTTGCAGGAACCCGGATAGTATTAATGAGGTACCCATTATCCAGGTAACCGATGTGGTGAATTGTTCAACCTCCCGGCCACCAACTTTTTGGGATATCGCCACAATACCGATTAGCATAACCCCCAGAATAGACAGTACCCAGGGGCCGGCACTAATGAGACCAGCAAAACCGTATGCCTTTAGCGTTCCAGTAAAGGAATCTTCATCAAGGTATTTTCGAAGCTCGAAGCCTATACCAGCCATTTTAGAACCCCTCTGCTTTTTTCAGTGCTTCGGGTGCTTGCGCACGGTTTAAATTGTCGATGTAGATCTTGCGGTAGCGCTCTAGCATCTGATTCTCGTCGTAGTATTTTTCAACGCGGGTGATAGCAGCATCTCTGGCACTGCGCCATTTATTGGTATCAGTTATTAGTGGGATGACTTCTTCTGCGAAGCGACCGGGATTAGCGATTGGAACCACGGCGCCAGCGCTGCCGATGGACTTGTCTTGCTCAGATGATCCATAGATAAGTTCGCTGCAACTGCCCACATCCGTGGTGACTGAAGGTATACCGGCTGCAAAACCTTCAAGTGTTGTCAAAGGCTGTCCCTCTGAAACGGAGGTTAATACGGTTAAACCGATTTGCGGGAATATTTCATCGAGCTTTTGAAAGCCCAGAAATTTCACAGATTCCTGAAGGCCAAAGCTATTGATTAACGCTCGGCATTCTTCAACATAGGCCGTGTCTTCGTCCTCCGGCCCGACCAGCCATCCCTGCGCCTCCGGCACCTTGGCAACGATAATTCGCATGCCGCGAATGAAAGTCTTGATGTCTTTAATAGGTACTATCCGTCCGATCAGTGCGATTACCGGTGGAACCTCGGCATCGTCGGCGCGACGAACAAGTTTCAGTTTATCAACCGCTACGCCGTTGGGTATAATCGTCAAACGTTCTTCGGGTGCGCCATCTTGTATTTGCCTGAGCCGATTGCCGTTGAACAGCGTATAGATGTGATCGGCAGAGCTATAAGACATACGGCCCAGAGATTTAAAGAATTTAATCCACGTTTGACGTAAATAACCCATGTTATCGTCAAGTCCGACGCGAAACGGATCCAGGTCTTCCGGTATCCAGTCAACATGGGCCAGGTCAATTTCGCGTTCCTTAGTGTAGATACCGTGTTCACTAATAATATAGGGAGCGTCTGTTTTACTTTTCAGCATTGCACCAAGGTATCCGGCGTAGCCTGTAGATACTGAGTGATACATGTCAGCAGGTGGCGCATTGGCAACTATATTCGCCAATGTGAATAGCGGGCTGTGCATGCTTCGTACAGTCCAGAAAAAGTGATTGAAATCGAGTCCCGGGGGGGCATCGATATACTTTTCACGGATAGCTTCCCATGCTTCATCACTGTGCAGCAGGTCGGTGCGGGAAATCGCATCAGAGTCGGTCAGCAGGCTGGTGAAATCCTCGACCGCTTCAACACCTATCTCACAATCACTGTTGGCCAGTGTGTCGTGTAATTGCCTGTTTCTCTCAAAGAGATCTGTTTTGTCCGTTTTACGCTGCCAGAACTTCTTTTTGGTCATCGGTTCTTTATCAGAGCCGATCAGGAAGTGGTTTTCAATATGAACCACATTAGCGGGAATTTCATAGGATGGTTTGTCGTACTCGTCTTGTGCGCCTCCTAGAAATACAATTGAAAAGGTAAGGTCAGGCATTCCTTCGATCAATTGTTTTACCCAGCTTGAAACACCACCGCGAACATAAGGGTAGGTGCCCTCCAGTAGCAGACAAATGTTGGCGTGACTATCGGGGCTGTACTTTGGTGATTTACTCATGCCCAGTACTCTATGACGTTTGACATGGGTGGGTAAGCTCTAAATGCGGGACTGATATTATCAAGAGTGTCTCGCAGCTTTTTAAAGTCCCGTGTTTTATATGCCGCCTCGGCGATATATGGCATTGCTTTGTCGGGTGAGATGCCCAGTTCTACAGATCGTTCGAATGATCTGACGGCCATCTCTGTGTGTCCCTGTTTTAGATAGATCTGGCCAAGTAGAAAATGCCCGTTGACGTTTCCGGGCTCGATAGCCAAAGACTGTGCTGCCTGGCCGGCGGCTTTCATTAGTAGTTCTTCACGAGCCACCGGTTCATCGTCTTCGAGCGTTAGAAGTTCCCAGTAGTTGTTGGCGATCTGAAGGTGGATATTTGATTTTCCGATTCCCTCTGCCACTAATGCATCGGATTCGAGCCGTTGAATTTCCCTATTCAGATTGTTCACTTTCTTGTCGAGCATCTGGTAAGCCACCAGTCTGATTCTTTCGTTTGAATGGCCTACAGCATTTTTAAGTATGGGGGCTGATTCACTGTTGCGTATATGTTTTGCAGCGGCGACCTTGTTGTAGAGTTTGTCTGTCTCGCTGTCAAAGGCCAGTTGCTCTACAAATCCCCGACTATCGAGTTTTGGCAGTGGTCGGTTGATAGGAGCGGCGAAGGGAAGATCAGCATTGCTGGTTACCTGCCAGAAGATATTATCTTTATGGCGTCCATTGGCAATTGTCGCACCGAATGTAACTGCCAGGCATGTACCCAGTGCTCCTACGAATGGCATAAAGAAACAAAGTGATGCGAACAGCAATATCAGCGGAAGTCTTCTGCCCGGCACCAGATTGTGCAGCATGGATGTGATAGATATTGCTGCCAGTATGGTGGCGAGAGTATGTGCCCCCAGCCATAGCTCACGAGTTATGGATATTCCAATATCGGTCAGTAAATGTGCGCCGAGCACAAATTCTGCTGCCAGCGCGACACACAGTACCGGTACTCCAAACAGACTACGCAACACGTTTTAACCACCCTTTTGTTTTTTTGGGTTTCTCGCCTTCGTTGCCGCCAGTCATGTTGTTGATGAACTTCAGACAAGTTTCCCGTGTATCTCTCTTTTTGATCTGTTTCATACGCACTTCAGAAGCGACATTGTTGAGCTCGATGTTCTGCTCGTCAAAAAGTTTCTTCGCTATACGCTGTAAATAGGCATTGCATTGATCTTCGTTCATCAGTGGCATGAGGATAACCACGGTATTGTTGCCTGTAGCAGAGTGGGGTTGCCATGAACTGTCCAGGCTTCGGATATTCGAACCAAGAAAGTCCGCGACTAATTGAGTCTGATCGGTGTTTTTTAGTTTAATGGCCAGCAGTGCTGATTGAACCCGATTGGTCGTTGCAAATCGAACGGCGTTGTCCAGCTCGGCGAGAAACCAACCGCTGCGTGATTCACCAACACTCTTGGAGCGCGTGAGCATGTCGCCGATGTAGCTTCCGAGTAAGGCCAGTACGTTGAGGTTTTCCTGTTGAAAAGCCATGAAGTGCATATCTTTAATAGCCAGCACTCCATGCAGATGATCATGTGAATCTACGATAGGAACCACAGCGAGCAACTGGCTTTCAACAGTCTCATTAGCTTGTGCTTCAAGCTTGACACTTATCAGTTGATGGCTTTCAATAGCGAGTTTTAACAACGGATCAAACAATTGCAGTTCAGGCATGTTGCCATGAGTTGCAACGGGTCGGGGGTTGATTCGATCACGGCTTTTAATACCATATAGACCTGCCACCTGTACTGCACCAAACTGGGAAAATACTGCCATCAGCTCACTACCAGCTTGTAGTTCTTCGTTGTTGTTGGTGGTTAAGAGCGGCTTTAACTGCTGTAGAGCCTGCCGTACACTTAAGCGTTGACCGGCCATAAATTCTTCAAGCTGACCGTGTGAAACCTTAAGAATGTGGTAGTCCTTTGAAAACTCTTTTAACCGATGTCGCAAGTATTGGTTTTCGGCAAACTCCTGTGCGCTTTGTTTTTTACCCGCAGTAGAGTAATCACCAACAACAATACTTAATATCGTTGTGCCAACACCCAGTGCAATCAGATGGCTTGCTTCACCTGCGTAGGCCACAAACGGATAGGCCAGTGCAGCAGCCGATGCTATTGCGCACAGGAAGCCCCAGATAGCGCCATAGCGGGCGGCAAAGACCACTGGTGGAACAATAAACCATGGAAATCCGGCATTCATGCCAACCGGGTCGTGACTGAAGAACAAATATCCAATCGCGGGTACCGCGGCGGCGAAAATAACAAGCTCAATAGCTTTGTGTGTCCAGCTTTTATTGTGGCCTGTCCGGGTCCACGAGAAACTTTTTTTATGTTTCTTGACTGCTGATGAGGGCAAGTTAAAACTGATCATCGATTTGTGCTTTCCCTTAGATTGTTTTCATAAGGTGACAATTGCTTTTCTACCTCCGCGGGGGCAGTACTCGTTGGGTCCGGGAGCGCGGCTGCTACCGGGGGCTCGTCTGCCGGGCTTGTCATCGTGCTTGCGGGAAGCGGTTGAGCATTAATTGCGGCCTGTGTTGCTGGCTGTATTGGCGGTGGAGATGCAGCGATCATTGGTTGTGCGGATACACGTCCGGGGCGTGGCCCCTGGAAGCGTACTTCAGCCATGATTTCTGCAATGGTTTTGCTGGCTACGTTGGATAGGTTGTTATAGCCCCAGCCTGTTCTGGACGCAGATGCTACCCACATCACCTCATCGTTTTGTACATTGATAAATTTCAGTGACAGCCCGACAGATGGTTCGTTGTCGAGGCCGTTTTTGTATTGCCACTCCTGCACTACACCTGTGACTGCGTAGATGAAGCCATTGTCCTTTGCCCATTGCTTTGCAGCGTTGATCTGTCCCGCTTCATCCAGCAGTGCCATTAACGATTGGTCAGGGGCTGCCTCGTATACTTCAACATTGCGAACGCCCTTTGCACGTAAATGTGTTTCCACCAGTGCCTTCGCCCGGCTGCCTGCAAGTGGTGTTTTTGACAGATTTTGAATAGGCAGCAGTGCCCATTTTTCTCCCGCACTCACTGCTACGCGTTGGGAGGCCGTCATGGTTTCGCATGCGGTGAGTAGGGTACTGGCTAAGAAAAGTACGCTGGTCAGAAATTGTAATCGCATGTGTTCAGGTTCCGAATTCGATTCTAATTAAGTAGAAATAACGGTTTTTGGTACAACCCGTGTTCCACCGGGGTCCTATATGTATCAACACAGGTCTCGCTCGAAAGTCGAAGGCCCACATATGTTGGTTGCTGTGTCACAGAAACCGGCCGTAGAAGGAGCATGAAACGTTCCATTGCCGGGTTGTTACACGCAAAACGGGATTTAGTCCCCCGCTGTATGGTTTTCTGCAGTGCGACGAAGTGTTAAACCCTGTATCGCCTCAGGTTCCCGGTGGCTGGTTTGTGCGCTCGGCCACCGTTGTTTACCAGAATCGAGGAGTAATAGGTGGATCCGGTCGGATAACGAGGGTGTTATTTTGCGGCCGGCATCGACACGCGATGGAAGTGTTGTGTGTGGGCTTCGCGACGGGCAATTGGCAAGCACACGATGAATTGTGCAGAAAATGCTGCGTAAGTTGCTGCGAAGTCAAAGTTGTGGCGGCAAAGACCGCAGGCAGATCAAGGTATGTCGATAGCTATTTTGATATAAAAAAGGCGCTCAGAGAGCGCCTTCCCGGTGCTGTAACTGCGTATCGACGTTAGCTTTGCTGATCGATACTTTTGTCGGCCGGCTTTTTGGTTTCGACCTTCTGCAACTTTGGAGCTGGTGCTGCCGGTGTGTTGTCGGATTTTGGCGAGACAGGTTTTGGCGCGCTGTTGTCAGTGCTTGATGCCAGTGATCTCACCGAGCTCTTCAGCTGACTTGGCTGCATCGTCGAGACATTGGCTTTCACGGCACGTTTTACGGATGCCGCTGTTTCTACCTGTTGCAGGTTGGAATCCGGTTTGCCTTTAGGTGGTCTGCTCTGGTTGCTCTGGTTGCTCTGGTTGCTCTGGTTGTTGCGATTGCGATTGCCAGTGGCTGGCACATGCGGAGGTGGAGACTGAGGTGCCTGGTTCCGGGTATCGGCAGCCGGAGATGCTGCAGCAGCAGTCTGGACCGTTCTGTTGTTGTCAGGCTGTGCAGGTGCAGATGCTTCGCGGTTAATGCTGGCCGTTGTTGTCGTGCTGTCAGAGCCGGCAGTGTTTGATCGCGTTGTATCGGCAGTTCTGGAGCTATTGGTTGTATTGCTGGATTGACCAGATGAGGCTGCCGCGGCTGACTCATTTGGTGATGGCGCCGGGGTGTCACGATTTGCTCGTTCGGGCTGCGGTGTCTCGTGACGAGCGACAGCTTGCCCGCTTTGCGAGGCTGTGCCCGACTGGCTGTCAGCAGTGTCTGCAGCAGCAGGTTTTCGCCGTCGTCGGTTGTTGCGACCTCGGGGACCGCGGTTACCGCTGTTTGGTCTTTTTTGTTTCTCGCTGGCTTCGGATTTTTGGTCGCTGCCGGTTTGGATTGCATTCGACGGACTGTTGTTATCGTTGTCCGAACGGTTCGCGCTGGTGCTTTGCGCGGTCGCTTGTCCGTCATTGTTGCTGGCAGCAGGTGTATCGTTTGCCTGGGATGGTGCAGGCGCGCTTGCAGATGATGCGTTTGACGTTGTCCGCTGTTGTCCTACCGGGCTCTGTGCGTGACTGTCAGCTAAAGGTGGTGCAGTGTTTGATTGCGCCGATGTAACAGCAGGAGCTGCTTGCTCAGTTGGTTGTACGGAAGCGGGTTGGCGTGGTATCCCTTTGCTGACATCCGTCCTTTGCGGGGTCTGTGTGTCTGATGGCTTAATAGGGGTTACGTTGCCCTCTGGTGCAGTGGACGGTGAGGAGTTGCCAGTGCCGTTTAGCCCGGCGTTGTTTTGCTCAGCGTTCTTGTTTTCCACGTGGTCAGTGTTGTTGTTACGTTGTGGCTGGCGCTGACGCTGGTTGCTTCTATTGTTGTTCGACGTTTCTGACTGCTGGTCCTTTGCCGGTTGCTCAGTTGCCGCGTTATCCGAACTGGCAGTGTTGCCTGCTGTTGTCTGCGTTTGGTTGGCGTCATTGCTCTGTCTGTTGTTTCTATTCCTGCGGCCACGGCCGTTGGATTGAGCGGCACCGTTGTCTGGTTTTGCGGTATCGGCTTTCGTTTCTGTTTTGTTTTGCTGATCCTGTCTTGGCTGATTACGCTGGTTGTTCGCGCGTTGATTGCGGTTGTTTTGCGTCGGCTGTGCGTTATTTTCTGAGGTGCTCTGGTCCTGTGAACTATTATTCGCTCTGGGCTGATTACGGTTTGACTGGTTGCGCTGTCTGTTGCGATTGTTGTTGTTGTTGTTGTTGTTGTTGTTGTTTCGTTGCGAGCCGGCTTGCTGGCGCGTCTCATCAGTTGTCGCCGCTTTGTCAGTGTTGTTGTCTTGTTTTTTGTCGGTTCTGTTGTTTCCACGGTTTTGGTCACGACGGCCGCGGCCGCGTGTGTTGTTTCTATTGTTGTTATTGTTGCGACCGCGATCATTGCGTTTCGGTTTGGGTTTTTCTTCAATAACCGGTTCTTCTTCCTTTTTCTTCAGGAAACCGAATATTCGGCTGAGCAGGCCGGCACCGGCCGCACCAGCAACGCCGGTAGCGACTGCGGCTTTGGGAGCAGGGCTTGGAATAGGAGACACCGGCACGACTCCCTGTACAGCTGCGGTTTCCGCAGCTTCCATGATATCTGCCTTGTCTTGTGCAGGCGTGTAGGTAGTGGTGTGTTTGGTGGCGAGCTCGTGGCTGCTTAGCTGGTGTGTTGCATGGTCTGTCTCGCTGTTGCGAATGCGTTCAATCTCGTAGTGTGGAGTATCCAGATTGGTGTCCGGAACCAATAGCGCCACAGCGTTATTGCGCTCTTCGATCTCTTTGATCGCGTCGCGCTTTTCGTTGAGCAGATAGGTAGCAACCGGCACCGGCATTTTAATCAGCACGCGACCGGTGTTTTCTTTCAGTGTTTCTTCTTCTAACAGTCGCAATAACTGTAATGCGAGGGATTCAACGGTTCTAATGGTGCCTTGACCAACGCAGCGGGGGCAGACTATCTCACTGGTTTCACCCAATGACGGTCGAAGACGCTGACGCGACATTTCCATCAGTCCGAATCGTGATATCCGGCCGATCTGTACTCGCGCACGGTCGAGTTTTGCTACTTCGCGTAGCGCATTTTCTACCTGCTTTTGATTCTTCGGGGCCATCATGTCGATGAAATCAATGACGATTAGTCCGCCCAGGTCACGCAGCCGCAATTGCCGGCCAATCTCATCACAGGCTTCAAGGTTGGTATTGGTGGCAGTGTCTTCTATATCTGTGCCCTTGGTTGCACGGGCAGAGTTAATGTCAATGGAGATCAGCGCTTCTGTGTGATCAATGACCAGTGCACCACCGGACGGAAGCCTAACCTCACGCTGATAGGCAGACTCAATCTGACCTTCAATCTGATAGCGATTAAAAAGGGGCACATCGTCGGTGTACATTTTGAGTCGGCGAATGTTTTGCGGCATATACTGCGACATGAACGTTTTCGCCTGTTCGAATACGGTCGCTTCGTCGATAAGAATTTCACCGATATCACCACGAAAGTAGTCGCGCAGAGCTCGTACGATTACGTTGCTTTCCTGGTAGATCAGGGTGCTGGTTTTTGCGGCGTTACCGGCTTCCTGGATAGCTTCCCAAATCGTTATCTGGTAGTCCAGATCCCATTGCAGTTCTTCGGCACTGCGACCAACACCTGCCGTGCGTACGATGATGCCCATGCCTTCGGGTATGGTTAGTTCGTTCATCGCAGATTTCAGTTCACTGCGTTCATCACCTTCTATACGGCGCGACACGCCACCGGCACGGGGGTTATTTGGCATAAGCACCAGAAAACGACCGGCAAGGCTTACAAATGTGGTGAGTGCTGCGCCTTTGTTACCACGTTCTTCTTTTTCAACCTGTACCAGAATTTCCTGGCCTTCACGGATGCCTGCCTTGACGTTCGGCCGCCCGCCGTCTTTCAGTGCCGAGTCTGACAGGAATTCCTTTGCGACTTCTTTGAAGGGCAGGAATCCGTGGCGTTCAGCGCCATAATCAACAAAAACTGCTTCGAGACTGGGCTCTACCCGGGTGATCTTTGCTTTGTATATGTTTGCCTTTTTTTGTTCTCTCGTTTTATTTTCTATATCAAGGTTGTCTAGCTTTTGTCCGTCCACTATTGCAACGCGAAGTTCTTCGGGTTGCGTGGCGTTTACTAGCATTCGTTTCATGAGGTTCTCGTCTGGTTATGTGACGGCACCCTCGGTCAATGGGACTTGCTGATTCGCTCCTTACACTCGTGTGTTTACACGCTTCGTGACAAGTGATTCCTTTCGTAGTTTTAAAAATAACTGCATGTCAGCAGATTGTCCGTCTTGTTATTGGTGCCGAACTACTTAATGTTCTTAGAGCCCGTTCGCTGTTGATTTTCAGGCGCCGTCTGGGGAGGGCCCACACTCTATGTGTGTTGTTATTAGGGCCTTGCCTTCGCGGGTTAGGCTTTTGGCCTAATTTCCAGTGTGTTGAACGGGTGGTGTTTTTGGCTACACGAGACTGCGTAGTTTCCCCGAATGGAGGTGTCTTTTAGGACTCCTGGGGGTAGTCGAAACTCGGATTGCCCTGATTGTTTATTCTCCAGGCTGAATGATAAAAGACATTTGTCCAGCCCTTGGGTGTAATATAGCAGTCAACTGGACTCCCTTCAAACCTGACTACTGACATTCTTTCTCCATGCTTCCTCCCGATGAACACTTCCGGCAGGTTCAACACGTTGTTATAGCGCAGGCTAATTCAGGACAACGCATTGATAACTTCCTGATGAGCTTGCTCAAAACCGTACCTCGCAGTCTGGTTTATCGTTTATTGCGTACCGGACAGGTGCGCGTCAATAAAGGACGCGTGAAGCCGGGTTTTAAGCTTTCCGAGGGTGACGATGTACGAGTGCCGCCCGTTACCGTCAGCGCCGAAACAGTCGTTCATCTCCCGGCCGGCTTAATCGCAGAGCTGGAAAATGCGGTTATCTGGGAAAACGAACAATGGATTGTAGTAAACAAGCCATCGGGTCTGGCTGTACACGGAGGAACCGGCATAAAATTCGGCGCCATAGATCTGATTCAACGCATCTATGATGATTCTTCCATCAGCCTTGTACACCGCCTTGATCGCGAGACCAGCGGGTGTCTCGTATTCGCAAGGAGCAGGCCAGCGGCCGTGCATTTTCAGGATGCGTTGCGTGACGGTGCCGTGGAAAAGAGATATCAGGCGGTTGTGAAGGGGGAATTTCTTGATCCACTGACAGTAGATGCGCCGTTGGTTAAAAATCAACCGGAGGCCGGAGAGCGCATGGTGGTGGTCGATCAACAGGGCAAACCAGCACTTTCACGCTTTACGCCGAATACTCCCGGCAGAGTTTGTTCGGTGGTTGATGTTGAAATTGAAACCGGTCGCACGCATCAAATAAGAGTACACGGGGCCCATTGCGGTCACCCTGTGCTTGGGGATTCCCGTTACGGTGATCGCCAGTTAAACAAACTGGGTTCGAAGGGTGGCGTGGCGCGTATGTACCTGCACGCGGCGTCGATTGCATTTCCAGCCATTCGGCAAAACGATCGGCAAGCCGCAGAGCTGCTGAAGTTTAGATCTGAGCCGGCAGAAAACTGGGGCAGCGTGCATACGTTGCTAAATGGCAGTAAATCGTGAAGGCACATTTGCAGCCGAGGTTGTTTTAGCCACTCACACGTAGGTACGCCAGTTGCATTAGTCGCGGGTGCGACGGTCTGTATTAGCTGTGTCTGCGGGCTGTAACTTGCAGCATTTGCCGAAGTACTGATTCGGTGAGGCTGGTTTGTAAACCGGTGTATGCCACTGCTTTGTAAAGCATTCTCTGATATTAAAGTGAAAAAAAATTATGAATGACGATCAAAAATGGGCGCGCGGTGAACGAGTAGCTCACGACGATTACGGACAGGGTTACCGGTCCTCTGCCAGGTCAGAGCGACGGCCCGGCTGGGAACGTAGCGTTATCGAAAAGCTGGCGACCGAATCTATCAGGGAGCAGCGACGTAGCAGACGCTGGGGCATTTTTTTTAAACTATTGGGTTTTGCCTACGTGGCGACCGCTTTGCTGCTGGCATTTGGTAAAGGGATGTTTAGCTCACCATTTGAGGAAAGTAAAAGCCATACCGCGATTATCGATGTAAGCGGACCCATCGCCGCGGGTAAAGATGCCAGTGCAGATCGCATAATCGCCGGTGTTAAAGCGGCTTTTGAACATGAAAATACCGCTGGGGTAATTCTGCGTATTAACAGCCCCGGCGGAAGTCCGGTGCAATCCGGCCGGGTCTTTGACGAAGTTCGACGCCTGCGTGCAGAACACGAAGATATCCCGCTTTATGCTGTTATCGAAGATCTTTGTGCCTCCGGTGGATACTACATCGCTGCAGCAGCGGACAAAATCTTTGCCGACAAAGGCAGTCTTGTCGGTTCTATCGGAGTGCGAAGTGGTGGTTTTGGTTTTGAAGGTACGCTGGAGAAGCTGGGTGTCGAAAGGCGACTGATAACGTCTGGTAACAATAAAGCCTTCCTCGATCCTTTCTCGCCGCTAAAAACAGAGGAAGTTGCCCACATGGAAACCCTGCTGGCAGATATTCATGAGCAGTTCAAGAGTGCGGTTCGTGAGGGCAGGGGCGATGCGCTTGACGATGATCCGGACATTTTCAGTGGCTTGATATGGACGGGAGAACAGGCCGTAGAGAATGGCCTGGTCGATGCGATTGGTAGTGAAATGTCAGTTGCCCGGGATATCTTTGATGCGGAGAAGCTGGTTAATTTCACCCCCGTCGATGGCTTGCTTAGCCAGTTCACAGATAACATGGGCGTCCGCTTTGTTGATCGTGTGGTGAATCAGCTTACCGCTCTGAGAATTGAGCACTAGCAGTTTGCGTAGCAGCAACAACGCGCCTTTGTAGTCGCGTCGGTGGTCGGGTGCTCTTCACTCGGGAAACTTTGAGTGGCACACTTGGGCTATGAATGATCACGTTAACGAACATAGCGTAGACACCAGCCAGGCTGTCGGGCAGTCGGTAGTGGCTGGTGAGTCTGCGATGGAATCAGCTGGCGCTTCCTTTGCCGGGCAGCTAATAGGGTTCGGCCGGTTAGCAGGGTCTTTTATTACACTAAGCGGTGAATTGGGGGCCGGAAAAACCACCTTCTGTCGTGGCTTTCTTCGCGCCTGCGGGCATAGCGGGCCGGTTAAAAGCCCAACCTATACTTTACTGGAAGACTACTCCACACCAGCGGGGCGAGTGTGTCATCTGGATTTATATCGCCTGAACGATCCGGAGGAGTTGGAATTTATCGGCTTTCGGGACTTGCTGGCAACAGACTCGGCGCTGCTAATAGAGTGGCCGGAAAGAGCACCGGACTTGAAAGGACTCGTCACTTATGAAATATCAATAAGCCATAACGATGCGGAATCACGACTTTTGTCGGTAACCCGGCTTTGATCCCGATGGTAGCAGTACGACTACCGTAGCGGTCGTTTATGCCCGGCGGCCAAAATGCGCCGTAATAACTGTTACGTGCTGGTTACCAGTGGCAAGCTTCGGTGAATTTTTACTTTAAAGTGTCTCACTATCTTGCTAAATTCACAGGAAGAATCGATATTGTCGGTGCGTAACTTTTTTGTTACAACCTAGATAATAAAAGCAACAGGTCTACGCAGTGGCATCACACCTCAATAAAGATCGTCGGCAATTCCTGAATATTGCCGGACGCCTGGTCTGCGCTGGCAGCGGGCTTGTGCTCGCACCCCACGCGGGTGCCGCAGCCGGGACAAAAATTACCGGTGTGCATTTTCATGAAGATCGCGGACGGATGAAGCTGCATCTTGATCTGGACGAGATTCCTGCCAGCTTCAAGGTGTTTGTTCTGGATAATCCGCAACGGGTGGTGGTTGATCTGGCGTCCAGCCGGGTGTCTACCCTGTTATCGCGTGATCTAAAGGCTCGCGGTACCGTGAAAAGAATTCGTTATGGCAAACGCAATGTCGATGACTTGCGGATTGTGCTTGATGTCAATGGAAAGCCTGCTGACGTCAGTGGCCGGATCTATCAATTTAAAGGAACTAAACGAAAGCGGCTGGTGGTTGATCTGGGTCTGAAACCAATCACACCCGTCGAAGCCGATGAACCCGTAGACGCTGCCGATCTGCGCGATATCGTCATTGCTATCGATGCCGGTCATGGTGGCAAAGATCCCGGCGCTATCGGCCACAAGAAGACTCAGGAAAAAGAAATCACACTGCTGATCGCTAAGGAGCTTCACAAGAAGCTTCGCAAGCGAAAGGGTTTTAAGCCGCTGCTAATTCGTGACGACGATCGTTATCTATCGTTGCCGGAGCGTGTCAGAAGAGCACGCGCGGGCCGGGCAGATCTGCTGATTTCTGTGCACGCAGATGCCTTTCCTAAAAAGTCAGCGCATGGCTCATCGGTATTTGCGTTATCGACAAAAGGGGCTAGCTCGCGAGCTGCAGAGCTACTGGCCGAAACTGAAAACCAGGCGGACAAACTCTTTGGTGAAATTGTCGTTGGCGATTCAACAGCGCCACTCACCCGAACGCTTATAGATCTGGCGCAAAACGCTGTGCTTGAATCCAGTATCGAGTGTGGAAGTTTAATACTCAAGCAGTTGGGCAAAGTTAATACCCTGCATAAAGAGCATGTAGAGCAGGCCGGTTTTGCCGTATTGAGAGCGCCGGATGTGCCCTCATTGCTGGTAGAAACTGCATTCATCTCCAACCCGCGAGAAGAGGCCAAATTAAAGTCCCGACGGCATCGTCGCAAGCTTGCCAAAGCAATAACCGAGGGCGTGGTTGAGTACTTTGTCGAGAATGCACCTCCTGACTCAATAGTCGCAAGTCTGGTCAAAAGAAATCGCGGCTGACGCGACAAGAGTTTGTTGTTTGGCGAGGGCATATACCAAGTCACCGCAACGAAAAATATGAATGCACAGACCACTGGCGTTGAGCCATTCGACGCATGGAACCCGGGTTTAAATTCAGATATACCAGCTCCACTCTGGCCGCTGGTTACTTTGCTGCGTGAAGAGAATTCCACTGTCAGTTACGCGCAGGCGAAAGAACTGTCTGATCTTACCGGCCTTCGGGTTCTCGAACTCATAGCACTTCGTCCTGAACGACTTGTGGTGCATGCCTTGTTGGTCAGGGTGACGGCGGACTTGTCCGTGCCCGACGGGCCCAATTACGAAGATTTAGGTATTAACCTTCGGGGTATGGTGCACGCAATCTACACAAAGTACATGCTGCCGGAAATGAGTCAGATAACCGCTGCATTTGATACAGAAAAAAAGATGGCGAGGCAGTATGTCGAAGATCAACTTAATAGCAGAATATTCAAGCGACAAGCTACAGAATTAGTCGGTGAAAAGCAGACGCTGCTACAAAGACTTTTTTCAAGTGCAGCACCTGTAGCTGACGCATCTGATAGCAGCGTTGATGAACCGATTGAACTCGTCGCAGTGAAACAATGGAAAATAGCTGCCGAATCATGTGAAGTTCCCCTTGAGCGTAGTTGTCTGACGGCATTGGCTAAAACGGTAGATATAGTTGTCGGGCATCGCGGCAAGCTTATGCATGACGTCGAGCTATTGACTGACATAGTTGTTAATCAGGTTGCTAACAACCATGGCGCTGATGTTATTGATGCGGTCATCAAGCCACTATGGGATCGCGGCATTGTGGGCGAGGGTTATACGTTGCTTCCAACGCAGGATAAACCAGTAGTGTTAAATGTGAAGGGGGCTTCTGCGTCGGGCAAAAGCACCATCAGACCGCAACAGCGACAGTTGGCAGCGAAGCTCGGTAAGCGCTGGGAGGATTTTGCGTTAATCAGTACCGACTACTGGCGTAAGTACCTGCTCGACTATGAGTCTCTTGGTGATGATCGTAAATACGCAGCGATGCTTACCGGCAATGAGCTGGAAGTTGTAGACAAGCGTCTTGACCGGTATATGAATTATAAGTCTTCATGCGGAGAATTGTCTCATCTGCTGATTGACCGCTTCAGGTTTGATAGTTTTGTGGTAGAAAAAGACAGTCGTCTGTTGTCAAGGTTTGGTGATCGTGTTTTTTTGTTTTTCATGGTGACACACCCGGCCGAAACTGTAGTAAGAGCCTGGAGTCGGGGTAATAAAACAGGTCGCTATAAGGCGGTTGATGATCTTTTGTACCACAACGTTGAAGCATACAATGGCATGCCGTCGTTGTTTTTGTCATGGGTGAACTCTGAAACCAAGCAGATTCATTTTGAATTTCTCGACAATGATGTTGAGGAGGGCGAGTTGCCCAGAACCGGAGCATTCGGTAGCAACCATACGTTGACCATCCTGGATGTCAGTTTGTTTTTAAACATAGATCGGTATCGGAAGGTTAATATCTCAGCTACCCGGCCAGACGAGATATTTAAAGACACCGATCTTGCAGCGCATCTCAATACCGGTTTTATTGTTGAGTGCGCGCAAAAGGTGCCGGAGATATACCTTGCCGATCAGAACACAGCCTTTGTCTACGCGAGGGTCAGCAATGGCGAATTAGTATGGTGGGATCAGGAGTACGTCGAACTTCATCTGCAAGACGATGATCTCAGGCAGACGCTAATCGCTTTGGGTTATGAAAATACCGCATCTATTGATCCTGCAAAAGCGCCTGAGCCGATCGATATCGAGGGTAAAAGCCGGATAACAGTTGGTCGTTGGAATAGCTCCTGAGCAAATTTCTCAAGCTGTTGGACTGTTGCATCGCCATGCGAGGCCTGGCTTTGCTGCAACATCTGCACTTATGGCGTTGCCACAGCAGGTTGTAGTGATGTCCCCAGCCGTGACCAGCGGATGCCATCAGCGCCTTTAGAAAACCAGACTTGCCGTGACAAGCCAACGATATCGCCAAGAGGCACCTGGCCAAATTCTCTCGAGTCAATGCTCTTTGACCTGTTATCTCCCAATACAAATGCATGACCTGAAGCAACTGTTGTCTCGAAACTCTGTATCGTTGCGGTGCCCCAGTCAACCTGCCATTGTCTGCCATCCATAGTTTCTGTTATGAGGTTGTCACTTGAACCTTGTGTCTGTCCCAGTAATTGATCGTTAATGAATAAGCCGTCAGAACTCACTCTAACCCGATCACCCGGCAGGCCGAGAACTCGTTTTATGTAATACCTGTTGCGGTTATCGGGGTAGACAAATATCGCCACATCGCCACGCGAAACGAGATGGCGACAGTTGGGGCAGTTATAGTTCTTATTGGCAAAAAGAAAATCCCCTTTTAATACGGTTGGTGACATGCTGTTGCTCGGGATTCGAAAAGCTTCTACCTGGTGAGTTCGTACCCAGTTCATCATCAGTTGCAGAATTAAGATATTGCAGACTACAAAAACCACAACGTATAAACCGTTTGTTTGCCAGGGTTTTAATCTGTAGTCGGGTAGTCGGCGTGCCTGGCGCCACGCATCGAGCGTTCCAAACATCCATACAGCCAGTGTGATTAGCAGGCTTAACCCCAGGACAATGGACGTCAGCGCGACAGGCAGATACAAAGCGATGCCCGCCATAAGCGGAACAACCAAAACGCAAAAGCACAGATAGACCCATATGCCTCTATTGATCTGGCCGTTGTACAACTGCCCGAAACCAGGCAGAAACACCGACATGAGCGCTGCGATTAATGGTTGGCGAGGGCGCTGTAAACCTTGTTCTGTTGATTTACTGATTGGGTTGGTGTGATCAATTTCGTCGGTATTATTCATATATATTTCCTGTTATCCGGCTGCCGTGGCAACCCATACACCTAATACAAACCCTGTCGTTTGCACCAGACCCAGCACACTACCCACGGCCAGAGCAAGCCATTGCCAGACAGGTGTTTTCACCTGACTATTGTTAATACGGTGATGTGGTTGATTTGTATAAAAATGGTCGCCAGTAAGCTCGTTATTGGCATCTGCTACTAGTGAAATACGCTGTACAAGCTTCTGACTGAAATCTGCGGGTGGATGCACAAGGCTGTTCCTGAGCAATTCCTCCACATCAGCCGGTAGCTGAGGTTCATTTTTTTTCATAACGGATCGGCTCCGGCGTCTTTCACTGTTGATAGAAGAACTATGAGTCTTTGTTTGGCTCTTGACAGTCGGGTTCTAAAGGTGGCTGCTGAGCAATTTTGTATCGCGCAGGCATCTTTGGCAGATAGTTGCCGGATATAAAATAATGCGATCACCTCGCGATCTTCAATAGAAAGTAGTTGCAGTGCTTTTTGTAATTGATCGGCTCTCTCTGTTTCGATGAAACGCCCGGCAGGACTGTGTGACGGGTGGGGGTCTGCGAAAGATTCAATTTCATTGCTGTTTATCGGTAGTCTTTTCTCACGTTTGCGTATTTCTGTTAGTGCAACGTTGCGGGTGATAGTGAATAACCACGTTGATATTTTTGCCAGATGTGACTGATATGATTTCCGGCTGCGCCACACACGAAGAAATACCTCTTGTGCCAAGTCCTCTGAATCAGTTTGGGAAAATCCCATCTGACCAAGAAAACTGAAAACAGGACGCTCGTAGCGGCTTACAAATCGACCGAAAACGTGAGGATTATCTGTTTGCAGGGTCTCCAGGTCTTCGGCATCTGCATTGGGGAGTTTGGCTCGCATGTCCGGTTATACTGTCATCGTGCGGAAACGTTACACCTGATTATTCGAAAGGTTAAACATGATAACTGGTTAACATTCGATAATCAGAACGGTACTCGTGTATTCGCACCAGGTCAGTGCATGGAAGAGGTGATTCAGTGTTGAGTCGCTATGATGGAAATTTCGATGAACTCTCATTTTTGCAAAAACACCCCCGAAATAGTAACTGATCGACTGATTTAAAATTAAGGAAATAACCTCGTCGCCGTAACATCGGTCGAATTAAATGGTGCGCTGAAAAACCTGATTTATTTTGAACCGAAAATGGTTCTGCCCTACGGTCTTGCTGTTCCCGTCACTTAATGTTTTGTTGATTTTGCACTCCGACAATATACGCGTTTATTACTAAAGTTTTTTTTAAATCTCAGGGCTGTGCAATTCGAATTATGTACCTTTTCGAATCGCCTGGAACTAATCAAAGGATTAATCTTGATGAGAAAATTGCTTGCTGTATCTGCTTTGCTGTTTACCCAAAGCATTTTTGCTGCCCCGTTTGATGCATGCCCTTCTCAGGCTTTTTTAATCCAGGGAGCCGTGCCGCAAGCCTATGCGGTAAATCTGTCTACTGGTGATTATCGTGTGGAAAACACCAGTATGGGCACTCGTAAAGCGGTTAACGCTGCAGGTTTTAACCCAGCCGATAACTATATATACGCCTGGGGGTACGAGCATGGTGCGCCTGTGAGAGTCCATGACGACTTTACCATTGAGCCGCTTGAGGTCGACAACATAGCCGGCACCAATTTCTATATAGGAGATGTTCATCCACATAACAATCACTACTATGTATACAGGCAAGGTAGAAAATTCGGCCTTTACTCGATCAATCTTGATCAGGATGCTTCTGATTACCTGCAGATGAAGCAGATAACAGGTGGCGCTTCGCTGCCTGTTAAGGGTGCTGATATCGCTATAAACCCTGCCGATGGTGTCGCTTATCTGGTCAGTTCAGGTGGTGATCTTTACAGTGTGGATCTTGATACGGGGGATAGCGCTTTACTCGATAATGTCGGTGAGACCGGTTTCTTTGGTGCTGCCTATTTTGACCCGGATGGCAACATGTATATTAGTAGAAATGGTGACGGTGTAATTTTCAGGATAGCAATCGGGGCTGGTGACTATAGAGCCCGCCACTTTGCGTCCGGCCCTTCTTCTAATGTTAACGATGGCGCTCGTTGTGCAAACGCGCTGATTGTCGACACTACCGACCTTGATCAGGATTTTGGTGACGCTCCCGATTCATACGGAACATACCTTGCCAGTAACGGCGCGCGGCACGGGTTGACAGCCGATCCGAAATTATTCCTTGGAGAAGGGGTTGATGGTGAAGCCGATAGCTTCGCATTTCCCCTGTCAGATGATCAGAATAATCAACAGGATGATGAAGACGGAGTCCAGTTTGCTACCGCCATCGTTGAAGGTGACAAGGCCGTAGCTATTGTCACTGCATCGGCTGCAGGGTATATCAGTGGCTGGATTGATGTGGGTGGTGACGGTGTGTTTGACGCACAGGATCAGGTTCTTACCGACGTTAAAGTCGAGCCGGGTAAGCAGGCGCTATACCTTGAAGTGCCTGGTGGGGTAGTCGAGGGAAAAACCTGGGCGCGCTTCAGGTTATCATCAGAGACCGGTTTATATGCAACAGGTGGTGTTGCAGATGGTGAGGTGGAGGATTATCAGGTAGAAGTGCGAGCCGAGGAAGTTACCGTAAATCACTACCCGTCGGCGACAGGCTGGACAACAGTCGCTTTTGAAGACAACTGGCCGCTGGAAGGCGACTATGACATGAACGATCTGGTTGTCTACATGCGCACCGCTGTTGCCAGTACAAGTTTTGGTGTAAAGCAGGTGAATATTTCCGGTGAGGTTGCGGCTGTCGGTGCTGCATACCACAACGGCTTTGCGATCAGACTTCCCGGTGTGAAGTATTCGCAAGTAGACCTTGCTAACGTACGCTACACAATTAATGGTAAGCCGGTAGATTTTGAACCGATTGAAGGGGGGCGAGACGAAGCGATATTAATGGTGACTTACAACTTGTGGGACTACGTTGGTACTGGTGATCTATGTCTCTACTACCGAACCGAACCCGGCTGTGGTTCATCAATCCAGATGAAATTTGAAGCCGAGCTTCCAATGCTCGAGCCTGTCGATGTGACGTTGCGTGGCGTAATGGATCCGTTTTTGTTTGCCACGCCAGGCGCATGGCATGGTGGTCATTTTATGACCGCACCCGGCAGAGCTTATGAGATACATCTGAAAAATCAGAAACCTACTGAGGCGTTTGATCTGACGTTGTTTGACGAGCCCGGCGACGACGTGTCAGATCCGGCACATGACACTTACTTTCAGACCGAAAATGGTCTTCCGTGGGCATTGGAGATTGGCACTCGATGGGATTATCCAACTGAAAACGGAGATGTCGGCCACGCGTATCGGTTATTTTCCCGGTATGCAAGCTCCGGCGGCTTGGACAACTCGTATTGGTACAACCCGCAATTTACTACACCTGAATTGATTTTCAGCAACCATGAGGCGACGGAATGAAGAACGCTCTTTTAATTGGAACAGTTGGTTTGGCTCTTACTGTCGTTGCTGGCTGCGGAGGGAGCGGAGAAGAACCGGAAATAGCCGCAGCCGAGAGCACCGGCTCTACGGATATTGTAGACAAAGTGGCTGATACAAAATCTTTGGATGTAGCCAGTGATTTTGACTTTGACACTGCCAGAGGTATTGATATTGAATTTGATCTGGAATCTGCACGGGGTATGGAAGCGTCAGTTTCTATCTGTACCAGCTATGACGTCGATGGTGACGCGTATGATGTTGACTATGAAAGCTGCGCGGTGCGCGGTCCGATGCTTGATGGAGTGTTCAGCCATAGTATGGAGATCACTAACGAGTTTGATTCTGTCGTTGCAGTTGTCTGGTTTCAGGATTCGACAATGGTTCCGTTGCATCGTGAGTTCTCAATCGAAGACTCTGTTGCAGCGAGCGGGGCGCGCGGGATACGGGCAGCGAACGGCCAGCGCCGGGTAATTGTCTGGGAGTAAATTTGAAGCGCATAACCCGTGGGGGTTATGCGTTTGCCTGGTGGTTCGGAAGTGCTTGTTCTGAATGGCGTTGACGGTACCCGGAGTTACTGCCTTAGTGACTCTTCTATAAGAGTTAGTTGTTGATCAACGTCGATATTCAATTGGCTGGTGATTTCCAGTTCTCTGTCTTCGTAGGCATCCCGGTCAGGGTGTTTTAGTTGCCAGTCACTTATTGCTTTGTCGCGCTGTCTTAGCAAAGTTTCGATCTGTGGACGAAATAGCTGGATGGTGGCTGTTATCCACAGGTTTACCGGCCATGAAGGGTAGAGAAGATCCATGTTGAAGTGATCCAGCATCTCTATTACATGTTCTGCGGTGTAGAAAGTTTCACCGGTGACCCAGCGATTAGTGGTGAATAAGCCTATCGGATAGCCTCTGGGATCCATGGAAATAGCGATGATATGGCTTAATGCATCGTCTCCGGCCGGCCAGGCTACTTCTCCGTTGTAGGGAGCCGGTTGTATGTGTTTCGGCATGCCTCCAGCCCGAAGGAAGGTGTGGAAGTGGCCGTTTTCTCCGTTTAGCCCGCGATGTGCGTGATAGAAGTATTGGGAGAATGTTTCTTTGTCATGAACATCTCCTTTCGGGTAATGGTCGTATTCTACAAATTGCCCTTGTTCTTTCAGTACTTCCCTGACCACATTGCCGTAGCTTTCATTTTTTTGCAGCAATCGATAGCAATTCTCTATCGTGCCAGCTGCGGCTTGCATGGTCGTTAGCTGATCGGATGAAAGATCGTTGAATAAATTATTTTCGACTGATGCCGTAGTTGAATCATTCATTTTTAGTAACTTGTAGCCGGAGTTATTTGACTATTTAAAGTCAAACTAATCATTGATAGAGATTTTAGCAAGACCGGGCAGGTTTGGTAATCCAAATGCGCTGGCATTTGAATCCGGCACTACGCAGAACCTGTTGCGGGCTGCGTGATTGTTCATGACCCCTGCTCAATAAACAGGGGTATTCCCGGACTCGTAACAAATTGGCGACTAAGTGCTAGTTTGTTTTTGCCGCACAAGGGTTGCACGGATTGCAACTCTTTGCCGCGCAAGGGTTGCAGGGGTTGCATGCCTTTGCTGCGCAAGGATTACAGGCCTTTGCCGCGCACGGGTTGCATGGATTGCAGCTCTTTGCCGCGCATGGATTGCATGGGTTCGCAGCACACGGGTTGCAGGGGTTACACGCGTTTGCAGCTTTTGCAGCGCATGGATTGAAAGAGGCTTGCAACTCAAGGCTGTAGGCAGACAGCGCGAGAATCTCTTGTGAGTTCCACGCTAGCGGGGCAGTTTGCATAGGCGCAAGCATGCAGAAATTCACCATTTCATCTATGTCGACCACGCCGACACCGGCCTGTTGTTTAGGCATGGCAACTTCATGTGGATAAGGTAGTGCAAAAGAGGCGTTGAGCAGCGCTCCGCCGTTGTGACAGCTGTTGCATGACAAGCCGTTCGAACTCAACGAGGTGTCATTCCAGAGTTGCTTACCGAGCGCGGCTTGACCAGCCAGTGCTGCGCTGTCAAGTCCAACACCTGCCGGGCGAACAAACTGTGAGGCCTTTATGCCGCCAGCGGCACAGGGGTTACATGGATTGCAGGCATTCGCTGCGCAAGGGTTACAGGGGTTGCAGGCTTTGGCAGCGCAGGGATTGCACGGGTTGCAGGCTTTGGCAGCGCAGGGGTTACACGGGTTGCAGGCTTTGGCAGCACAGGGATTGCACGGGTTGCAGGCCTTGGCAGCGCAGGGGTTGCACGGATTGCAGGCTTTGGCAGCGCAGGGGTTGCACGCGTTGGCAGCGCATGGGTTACATGCCTTTGCCGCGCAAGGGTTGCAGGGGTTACAGGCTTTTGCTGCTGCCTGAACTTCTCTTGCCGCAGATGCGACTTCATTTGTTTCCTTTGTAGAGTTTGCACTGTTGCAGGCGGAAAGAGTTATAGCGCCAGCCATTGCAAGCGAGCCAGTTATAACTGCGGTGGATAGAGGGTGTCTATGGTATTTCTTAGGGAGTTGTTGATTCACAGTGAATCTCCGGTGAGGTCGACGCGTTGATGGATCAGTACTGGATCCGAGAATTCCTGACTTACCGCGTGGACATGATCGACCAGCGTTTAGTTCAGATGTCGGGTAAAAACATGAAAAATGAGACTCTATATGTCGCAAATTGATAAGTTTAGTGGTGATCCGAATCAACAGATGTCAATTGTCGATATGGAAAGTGAGGTGAGTTTTCAGTATGGATGGGCAAGGCGTGCTTTGTTCGGACAATCCCGGTGCCTGTGTTGAGGTCAGTGTCCTGTAGTTTTAGATGCCAACTCAACTTGACTTGGTGGCCCTGCTGAAATCTGCTTCTTCGCCAACAGTTTTCGGGGTGCGTAAGTGGCATATCAAACAATTGTTCTATATGGGTTGTGCAATGCTTTTTACTAATGGTGTCTGCCCTATCACACATGTATCGCTGTGGCTCGCTAAGGGCGGACTTCAGATGGTGCATTGGAGTGTCGACGAAACACACGGTGATGCGCACTCGTGATAAAATGCCTGGTATCCCCCTGAATTTATCAGTGACCCCGGT
>CAKZVB010000319.1 GCA_937922015.1 uncultured Granulosicoccaceae bacterium | reverse complement strand
CCGCCATAGTCGCCAGAGGAACCGCTACCGACTTACCTTCAAGCTCCGAAGCATTGTCCTTTGTAATTCCAGATCCGCTGGCAACAACACAAGGGTTTGAAGGATAGGTCACTGCAACGCCTATTGTCTTGATTGGCGCGTTGGCATTAACCGCCGTAATAAAAGGGGCCAGACCCTGACTGTAAGAGATGTCAATATCACCGGCCAGCATTGCTTCTGTCATCTGGGTACCCGCATCAAAATTGGTCCAGTTGACTTTCACGCCCATTGTATCTTCATAAGCGCCTTCAGCCTTGGCGATCATGTTAGGTGTGGCCCACTCAAGAAAAAAGGCTACATTAACTTCATCAGCAGCCTGTACAGGTGCAGCAAACGCAGCGGCAATCGCGGCAGCAGAAAGTGTTTTGGTAATGATTCGCATATTGTTTGACTCCAAATAGTTTTGCAGCACAATGAGAAAATTCATTGCGCTGACTTAGCCCTCGGGACAAAGTACCCCATTATCACGCCTTCGCAGCGGTTTTCAAAGCTACAACTTCAAATCCGCGACATTCAACCGGCAAATGGCATTTCAACAGCATTTCGGGTCGCCAATAGATAATCTGTACATCTGCTGTGAGCCATTTCTCACGGTTATGAGTTTGGCGATGACAGTGCTAGCCTTACATTGTTCAACTTGCCTCTGCCTGAATACGTGATGGACAATTCCGCACGGTAACCAGCCGCTGTACAGACGGAAACAAAGAAATGATCAAACAATTCCCCATAGACGGATCACGCGATGCGCTGTGGATGGCAACGGCAGTACCCGCCCCGGCAACGTCCACTCTGCAAGAGAAAACCAGTTGTGACGTTACCATTATTGGCGGTGGCCTAACCGGACTGAACGCGGCACTGCATTTGACCAAACAGGGCGTTTCGGTCTGTGTCCTTGAATCAAAAAGTATTGGCTTCGGTGGATCGGGAAGAAGTGGCGGGCAGGTAAACCTTGGACTAAATCTCAGTCCTTCCCAATTGCTTGAAAAATTCCCGTCACCTGCGGGTGAACGATTAATCAACCTTGTGATAAATACGCCGGATTATGTTTTTAAAATAATCGCAGACAATCAACTCCAGTGTGACCCGGTACAAAATGGCTGGATACAAGGTGCAATCAACAACTCCAGCCTGGACAGCCAGATACGACTGGCTAAAGACTACGCCACTCATGGCTGCCATCTGGAAGTACTCGACAAACCCGGGGTATCTGCGCGTATTGGCACAACACTCTACAGCGGCGGCCTGCATGTTCGAAATGCAGGATCAATACAACCATTGTCCTACACCAGAGAACTGGCGCGCACTGCAATGGCACAAGGCGCACGCATCTTCACTCAATCTGCTGTCACTGGTATACAAGCATCAGCTGACAAAAAGGACTGGACAGTCAATACGAATCAAGGACAGTTGATCAGTAAGCATGTGTTGATATGCACCAACGGCTATACCGATAAACTGGTCGGCGGCCTGGCAAAGAAGGTAGTGCCGGTAAGGAGCATACTCATTGCCTCAGAACCATTGCCGGATACGCTACGTGCCGCTATTTTACCCGGCGAAGTAACTTTCGTAGATAAACGTCGTTTGATTCTCTATTTTCGCTATGATCGCGATGGCAGGCTTTGTATAGGTGATCACGGCCCGATGCGCGATGCCTTTCGTGTTGAAGATTTTAACGGGCTCAAGAAACGAGTGCTGAAGGTATTCCCACAACTATCCAATACCCGATGGGACTATCATTGGGGCGGACGAGTAGCCATGACCAAAGACACACTGCCATTTCTATATCAAATTGCACCGGGGCTTACTACAGGGATGGGTTATAACGGGCGAGGTGTCGGCATGGGTACAATGATGGGCAAAGCACTGGCTGACAGCGTGCTGGCACCGTCAAACACCGCAACAGACTTCCCGCTTAGCACACCTAAATCTTTTGCGCTGCATCAGTTCCACAGTGCCGGCGTATCAATGGCTGTTAAATGGATGGCACTTCGTGATCATCTCCAATCAATGTAAAACTACAGATTCTTACCGCATGAACGCACAGATAAGCCAATGAAAAAAGTGCCGCAGATAACTATCGCTCAGGCCGTGGCCATGGTTAAGTCCGGAGACACTCTGGTATGTGGTGGCTTCGGTATGACTGGTTATCCCGTTCACCTGACTAACGCACTGGCTGAAACCGATGTTAACAACCTTACCTATATCGGTAACAACGTGGGCGAACCGGGGCTGGGTGGTGGCAGACTAATACGCAACAAACAAATCGCATTTGCAATCGGTTCTTTCTTCACCTCTAATCGTGAAGCGGTAGATGCCTGCCTGTCAGGTGAAATAAAATTCGAATTGTTACCACAGGGCACACTCAGTGAAGCCCTGCGTGCAGGAGGTGCCGGTATAGGCGGTTTCTATACCCCCACCGCTGCCGGCACACCATTGGCGCAAGGCAAAGAAACACGCTGTATCAATGGCACCGACATGGTATTTGTTGAAGCACTGAATGCCAATGTAGCATTCGTGCGCGCATGGCGCGCTGACACCACAGGCAACCTTCAATATCGCCTGACTGAGAACAACTTTAACCACGCTGCCGCAACCGCCGCCGATCTGGTCATCGCAGAGGTTCAGGAAATCGTAGACGCCGGCGAGATAGACCCCAACGCCGTTCATACAGCAGGCTGTTACGTAGATTATGTAGTGCAGGCTACCACCACAGAAACTGACCTTGGCAGCTCTGCATCAATAAGCGGGGGCGCAAAAAAAATCGATGACACCCGCATGGCAATGGCCAGAGCAGCCCTTGCTGAACTCAACAAAGGAGAGATCGTAAACCTGGGGGTCGGTATCCCCACACTCATTGCTGATCTGATCACACCTGAGCACGGCATTGTGTTGCACTCAGAAAACGGCATGCTGGGAGTCGGACCCGCACCGGTTTCCGGCGGCGCGATGGACTATCCGGTCAATGCCAGCAAGATTCCGGTGACGTCACTGCCCGGCAGCAGCTACTTTGACAGCGCTGAGTCTTTCGCCATGATACGGGGCAGACATCTGGATACCGCTGTCCTTGGCGCACTACAGGTAGATATTTCCGGCAACCTCGCCAACTGGGCGGTACCGGGCAAACCACTGTTAGGAGTTGGCGGGGCAATGGACCTTGCAACAGGTGCCGGCAGAGTTATTGTCACCATGACTCACTGCAGTAAAGATGGTTCCAGCAAAGTAGTAGAACAATGCAGCCTGCCGTTAACCGCGCGTAATGTGGTTAGCGTATTAATCACGGACATGGCTGTATTCCGTATCACCGCAGCGGGTATGCAGCTGACACAACTTATGCCTGGCATTACATTAGAAGAGGTAGAGCAGCGCACACCGGCCTCTTTTGCCGTAGCACTATAAACACAACCAATTCAAAGTAAGGCAACAGCACAGGGCGGTCTCAGAATCGCCGTGTTGAACTAAACGCTGGCGCGCTGATTGGTGGTGTCGCCCGACAAACAGCAACAAGCCCGGAAACAACGCTTTCCGGGTTTCCATTTTCCATACACCGTCTACAATTACTCTTGTTAACTCGCACATGGGTCAATTTTTGTAACTGAGAACCCATATTTCTGATTCTCCATCCAACAGTCGACGCTTTTGTTGCACTATTGCGCACCCGCTATACCTGACTCATCACCGTAAATAATTATGACCATAGAACAGATAATTGCTATCGCTCTCATTCAGGGTCTGACTGAATTTCTGCCAGTTTCATCGTCCGGGCACCTCGCACTTATTCCGGTGATGACCGATTGGCCGGACCAGGGCGTCATCACCGATGTCATGGTGCATGTCGGCTCACTGTTCGCGGTGATTGCCTATTTCTGGCGAGACGTTCTCAATCTTCTTTCAGGCACCTGGGACCTGGTACGTTTTCAAAATACCGCCAATTCCCGGATGGCCGGATATATCGCACTGGCTACCATCCCGGCACTGATTTTCGGAGCCTTGCTGAAAGTCACCGGCACACTGGATGCGATGCGCGCTGATACCGTCGGCATGGCAAAGATCATCGCCTGGACCGCCGTCATTTACGGCATCCTGTTATTTATTGCTGATGTGGTCGGCAAGCGAACCAAAAAGATGGAAGACATGACTCTGGCGCCTGCAATAACCATTGGCATCTGCCAGGCGCTGGCACTGATCCCGGGCACCAGTCGCTCCGGCGCAACGATGACCGCGGCTCGCTTCCTGGGCTTTGAACGTGCTGAAGCCGCCCGTTTTTCTTTCCTGTTAGGTATACCGGCAATTGCCGCCGCCGGTGGCTTCACCGCTATCGAAGCGGTTCAACTGGGTACCGGTATCCCGTCATACGCAATCTGGGCAGCAGTTTTAACCTTTTTTGCGGCGTTAGCGGCAATCAGCATTTTGATGGCTTTGGTTAAACGCATGGGTTTATGGATATTTACGGTATACCGCCTTGCACTGGCCGCCCTGCTTTTCGCGCTGATCTATGAATGGATACCCGGGCTTCCCCCACTGGTGTAAATTCACACAAATCAATATTTGCCGTGAATCGGGACAGTGAGCTATAAATCGCCCTGCCTAGCCTGGATTATTCCTAAGGCGACAAGTAAATTTTGTCGAAGTACTATGTATACAGTTCCAAACTAATTTTCGGGCACCTTTTTCAAAATTGCAATGTGTCTATTCGACGCCAGCAGAAAATCTGGCGTCACATCTCGACCCATCCTCCTCGGCACGTGGCGGGCCACGTTTCTCAGACGATTGGCCGACCTGTTTAGCCAGATTTCCTCTGGACGCCGAATCCTCATGAATAATCCAGGCTAGCAGTGCTTTCTTCGGCGGCTGATTCCTCCAGACACAGCAGCCATCTGCCAACCCAGCCAAAAGCCAGTCTCTTTTAAAAGCAGACAGCACTCATTTAATTGGTATACTACCCCGTGCAAAATGTACGGGTATTTTCCTCCTCCAGATCGCATCCCTCCGAACACCCCAACCTGATATTACTTTTCTTTTTTGTCATGACGCTTATTATTTTTTTCTATAGTGTGTCCTGTCCGAACAAACTATTGTGACGTAGCGCGCAGTAGTTATTGCTTATTTTTCACACACTGTTTAGTGGCACATTCCCTGAGTTCGAATCGCCTCACCAGCGAGAAGGAACTTAATCAATGCAGGATCACGAAGTCTCAATGATTTTTCAGGACAATCGAAAAACAAAACGCGTGTCTGATGCGATGGCACTGCGCATAGAAAACGCTGACAATGCAATAGGACACGCCCCTTTAGATACAACTCCAACCCACGTTGTTAACCTGAGTCTCGGTGGCTTGCGCTTTGAGCACGAACGTGACCTGCCTCTGAGTCAGGATTTGTTGTTAACAATGTGCCTCGGTCCGAATAGAGAAACCGTATCTCTGCAGGCAGAAGTAGTTTCATCTGTTGAAGAAAAAGGCAATTCGGGCAATAAACGATTTAAAGCCCATGTGAAATTTAAAAATGTTGATCAAACGGCACACAATCTTCTGAACCAGCATATTGATCACATACTCAACCAGACTTTCCAGCACTGCAGACAATACAACTACAAGGCCAGCGCTTAAGTCCCTGAACCCCTGGCACAACCCTGGAGACAACCCTGCTGCCTGCCTCTTGTATCCTGCTGGCGCGGCCACCCGCCCGCGTCAGTTATCTACAACAACCGCAACCTCGGATTCAACTACAGATCCTATTACTGCCGCAGATGAATTCATTTGCCTGAGTAGTTGGTCTGCACTGGCCGGGTCCAGTGAAATCAACAGACCACCACTGGTTTGAGGGTCGAGCAACAAATCCAGTTTTAGCCTGTCGACAGCTGAACCAATACTACATTCAAGAAGGTAGGGTTCTAACTGCGGGTAGATGGTCGACTGAAATCCCTCTTCTGCCAACTGTAGTGACCCGGCAAGAAACGGAATGGTATCTATGTTTATGCTGGCACCCAGTTTTGTATCTGTCGGTGAATCTGTGCTGCCCGTCATCATCTCCAACAAATGCCCCAGCAATCCGAAGCCGGTGACATCGGTTACCGCCGAAGGTTGCAGGTTAACCAATCTCTCAGCAGCCAGCCGGTTAGACTGTAACATCATCTCAAACGCTGCATCGATCGATACTGCAGATGCTCGACCCTGCATGTCTGCCGCCAGTATAACGCCGCTGCCCAGTGGCTTGGTGAGCACCAGAACATCACCTTTGCGTGGAGTATTCTTACGCCAACAGCGGTCCATTGGAAGCTCTCCGTTTGCCACAACGGCAACATGATTTTCCATACCCTCGGTACTGTGGCCACCCGCCAATGTCACTTGCTGTTGCTCAAGTGCCGTTGCAATGCCGGACATCAATAGAAGATGATCTCGCTTTTGCAATCGAGGATGTGAGAAAGCCAGATTAACCCAAACCTGTGCAGAGACAGGAGTCGCCCCCATCGCATACAGATCACTCAGGGCATGGTTTACGCAAATTTTGCCGAAGCGCCACAAGTCATCGGTGAAACTTCTAAACCCATCAATGCTTTGTACCGCTGTTGTACCGGCAGTCACCCGCCACAGACTGGCATCTTCTGCATGCCCAAGTGCCGGCGTGATGCTATCTCGCTCAAAGCTTGCCAGCTGAGATAAATTTCCTGCCAGTGTCTGCGGGCCAAGCTTACTGCCGCAACCGGCGCAATGCATTGCCATAGCAGCATCGGGTGCCTGCGGCATAGCGGGCGCTCCCGGCTGGTTTAAACGCTGCATAAATTTGCTGTCAATATAGTCTTTAAGCTTCCAGACCCAGGCCCCTCCGGCGACCCAACCGGCACGGCAGCCGACGGCTGTTTTATCACCTAACGATAACAGCGATAGAAAATCACTTTGCAACGCCACAGAAGTTAACCTGCCTGCGCTCAATACGGCGCGAAGATTATCCGCTAGAAATGGCGCTTGTCTGACCGCATAGACTCCTGCCTTGGGCCGCGGATCTTCAAGCATGTCCGAGCAATCACCCACAGCGAAGATATCTGCATGACTTACACTTTGCAAAAAAGAATTGACCGCAATAAAGCCCCGTTCAGTGACAGTAATTCCACTGCTTGCAGGCCATTGTGCGGCACTGGCACCGGTACACCAGATGCTTTTATCAAGCGTTAGTTTTTCACCACGTTCTGATTCCAGCCCCTCAGATGTTACCCGCGCGACTCGAAAATTATTGTGCGTTTCTATACCAAAACGTTTGAGCCTTTCTTCAACTTTTTTCACCAACTTTAGAGGATACCCGGGCAATACCCGCTCACTCGAAAACACCAGATGAAATTTCAGATTGTTTTGCGCTCTTTTCGCGCCGGCTTCGCCTGTACGATTCAGTCGATGCACCATTGCCAGCACCAGTTCAACACCACCGGCACCTGCACCGATCACACCCCACTCTGCATTGCCCTCATCATGCGAGGCTTGTAACAGACCGTCCCACGCCCGGTTAAAATGACTGACCGGTTTTACACCAACCGCGTACCGCCCGGCACCGGGTACCGACAGATCAGGGGTTGACCCGACATCAATACTTAGCGTGTCATAACTGACAGTAAAACTACCCGGTACTGTATCCGGTTTGTTGTCTTGTGTACGGTCACTCAAGGCAGCGGCAGATCCCTCTACCCTGACAGACTTTGACTGCGGATCAATTCCAACAACCGTCCCTTTTATCCATCGAACACCAGCCCACTGACACAACCGATTTAAATCGATATGGGTTTCTTCAAGTGTATAGTGGCCCGCAACAAAACCGGGCAACATACCGGAATAGGGAGTCAGCGTTTGCTCTGAGATCAGAGTGATCCTGACACCGGCAATAGCACGCATTGCCAACGAACGTATGGCAAGCGCGTGGGTATGACCTCCGCCAACAAAAACCAGATCTCTCTCTTTCATCAGATTGAATTACGCGCCTGCGACAAGGTTTGTCCGTTGAATAGAAATAGTAATCTTTCGCCAGGCCAATCGATATAGAACGCTTTATAAACTAGTTCAGAAACTCGAGCACATCAACACGGGAAAATATAACCGCCACCAACACACCCGCGACAAAGCCACATAGATGCCCGTCCCAGGATGATCCTTTGCGCCACGGATTAATACTGGAAAGAAATGTTGATCCATATAGACCAGCCACCAGCAGTGCAATTCCAATAGTGATGAAATTACTCTGGGTTAAGCCGTTGGCAAGATGGAATCCGGTCAGCCCGAATACCAACAGGCTTGCACCGATATGAATAGCACTGCGACCGAGCAGCCAAAGTGCGATGCCGCCAAGTAACTGAGTACACAACACCACATTCAAAGCGCCGGCCGCTGTCTTGAACAGCAACACGAGCAACAATGCCAATGGCACGGTATTAGACATGAGGTGCCTGAAATCTTCGTGCAGAAAAGGCATACCGACAACACCGAAAAGACCACGGGCGGTACGCGGCACCAATCCGAAGCGCTTCAATGGCAGAAGCCGTGAAACAATAAAAACAATCCAGATCGCCGGTATGAAAAATACCAGCGGATCCAGACCTCCAATAAACACCAACAATGCCTCAACGCTGAAATTCACTTAGCTATGAATAGTTCCTGGTTATTATTGAAGTTACTTAACAGGCCACCGGCTGCAACAAAAGGCCACGCCGTTTACACATGGCTCTTTGCAAATGGTGAGATCTGAATTTAAGCCAGTTTTTCGTTACCGATGCTTTTTTCAGAGCGTTTTTGCGGATTATCGGCTCTTTTGTCGATCCATAATATGATCTGGCCAATGACTAGTGCACAAACCAAACCGGCATACACCAAAGTTCTGGGTAAACGCATTATCCCTTCCTCGATCCTGTGTTCCTTCACGTGCGAAAATGAAGCTAACGTGGATCCGTTTTACATTTGACTGGAAAATAGGCAATAGCGAATTGCCTGAATAAAATATACGGTGTTTCACCACCCGATATTCGTTACACGCTGTCAATCAAACGAAACAATAGCCTCGACGCTATCATTTACGATATCGAATATACAGATTGTATAGAATTTTCACCTCTCTTCAGGCGGCCCTGTTGCACCAGGCACTCCAAAGTAGCGAAAAGACTGCGGGCTGCGGCCGGGTACATCGCAGACTCGATGTGAGTATAAATTACCGGCACCATTGCGGCTACCGTGTCTATACCGCTGGCTATGCAATCGAGAGCCTGTTGTTCCCGCTCTGCCCTGTGGTGATACAAAGCAGTAACAAACTCCTGTGGATTTGTAACAGGTGCACCATGTGTAGGGAAGTAAATCTCATCATTGCGCTGTTTTAAGAGTTCCAGAGTCTGCATGTATTGAAACATACTGCCGTCAGGCGGAGAGATCAGCGTGGTTGACCAACCCATCACCGCATCACCACAGAACAGCGCATTCTCTTCGGACAAATAAAAACTCAGGTGATTAGAGGCGTGACCCGGTGTGTGAACACAAATCAATGTCCAGGGGTCTCCGTCTTCAGCCCCCGCTATCGACTGACCGTCCGCAACAATGACATCAGGCTTGAAATCGAAGTCAGCACCGATGTCATCATCTCGCCTGGGACCACCGTCTGCATGGGGTCCGTAAGCCCACGTTTGTGCATCACAGTGTTGTTGCAATAGGCGACAACCGGGCGAGTGGTCGATATGCGTATGGGTAACCAGAATATGGCTGATGACCTCCCCCTCGGTCGCCTTCAATATCGCCTGCACATGGTCCTCATCAGCCGGCCCCGGATCAATCACCGCAACACAACCGTTGCCGACGATATAAGTACCGGTTCCGGTATACGTCAATGGTCCCGGATTACCAGCGATGACACGCCTGACCAACGGCGACAAGCGATCGGCAACACCGACGGTGAACTGCGGTTTTTGATTAAATTTGATTGTAGCTGCCACGCAAAACTCTCTGGATTTCGGACTTCTTAATAGCTTCCATTACATAGGTAAACGAGCCGCTATGTAGTATACAAGCCCAATTTTTATTTGATCGTCAGGCAAGGTATCATACCCGACTACCCGTGGTCGTCCGGGCAAGCACCCCGCAACACTTAAATACATCGCTCATCCATGAAACGCAGGCGCAAACTATATGTCATGCGCACTGAACAGGAAAATTAATAAGTGAATATACTCATCGTCGGAGGCGGAGGTCGTGAACACGCACTCGCCTGGAAAGCAGCAAGCTGCAAAGACGTGGTATCGGTATACGTGGCACCGGGCAATGCTGGCACCGAACAAGCCAAAGGCATTACCAACATTGACATCGCCGCAGATGACATCGAAGGCTTAAAAGCATTCGCCATAAAAAACTCACTCGATCTGACCATAGTCGGGCCGGAAGTGCCACTGGTTGCCGGCATCGTTGACACCTTCAAGGCCGCCGGACTCAGAATTTTCGGCCCTTCTAAAAACGCATCACAACTGGAAGGCAGTAAATCTTTTTGCAAAGAATTTCTCGAAAGGCATAACATCCCCACAGCATCCTACGCTGTATTTACAGACGTACAACAAGCGCGTGAACACATCAATACCAACGCCATACCGGTGGCGATAAAAGCAGACGGACTGGCAGCAGGAAAAGGCGTTGTGATAGCGACGACCACTCAGCAGGCCCTGGATGCCGTCGACGACATGCTAGAGGGCAACAAATTCGGATCAGCCGGCAGCAAAGTAGTTATCGAAGAATTTCTCCAGGGAGACGAGCTCAGTTTTATCTGCATGGTCGATGGAGAAAACATTCTGCCAATGGCCACATCACAGGATCACAAAGCGCGCGATGAAGGCGATCAGGGACCGAACACCGGAGGCATGGGTGCCTACTCCCCCGCCGCAGGTGTTGACCGCGAGCTTGAACAACACATCATGCGCGACATCATAAAGCCAACCGTCAAAGGCATGGAGCAAGACGGCAACCTTTTCAGCGGATTTCTCTACGCCGGCCTGATGATCGGCGCAGACCGGAAAGCCAAAGTCATCGAATACAACGTACGTTTCGGCGACCCCGAAACCCAGCCCATCCTGATGCGCCTGGAGTCAGATCTTATCGAACTATGTAACGCCGCGGTAGACGGCACCTTAAACAAACAAACCGCCACCTGGTCAGATAAAACCGCCATAGGAGTAGTGATGGCAGCCGGTGGTTACCCCGATGGCTACGCCAAAGGAACCGCCATAACAGGCCTTGAAACCAACACAGAAAATGTCGAAGTATTCCACGCCGGCACCGCCATCAAAGACGGCCAGGTAGTCACCAGCGGCGGCAGAGTCCTGTGTGTCACAGCATTAGGCAAAGACATAATAGAAGCCCGCACAAACGCCTACAAAGCAACCAACAACATAAACTGGAACGGCGCCTTCTACCGCCGAG
>CAKZVB010000318.1 GCA_937922015.1 uncultured Granulosicoccaceae bacterium | reverse complement strand
GGGGCGGTGATCACCGCCCCGCTGAGAGAAATACTACAGATCCAACACGCGATTGCGTTGGTTGGAGAATCCAATTTCTGCAAGTTTCAGGTAAGAACCCATTTCGCGCAGGGATTCCTGAAAATGTTCATCAATCTTCTTGGCCAGTGCGCTGTGATCGCGAGTCTCTTCGAAGACTTCTTCAGCGGCTTCACCAAAGCTGTCGTAGATTTCGTCGCTGAATGAACGCAGCTCAACACCATGATCGTTGACCATGCGTGACAGATACGCGCCGTTGTTGGCGATGGCTTCCTCTGGCTGCGCGGCGTTTTCTTCAAGGCAGGCTGCCGTGATTACGGCTTGTTCGTACTTGGTGCGCTTACCCCACCATTCTGCGTTCATACCGAATGCAAGACCGCCACCTGGCTCGTGCATGCCCGGCGAATAGTAGTATTTTGCAGCTTCATAAAACTTCATGAAGTAGTCATTGTAAGGCCCAACCCACTCAGTAGCGTCGATGGCGCCGGAGACCAGATTTTCATAGATTTGACCACCTGGCAGAGACACCGGTGAGGCACCCAGTTTAGCCATCACATCGCCACCCAGACCGGGGATACGCATTTTCAGACCCTTCAGGTCGTCCGCGGTTTCGATTTCTTTGTTGAACCAGCCACCCATCTGTGTACCGGTACCGCCACAGGTAATTGCCTTGAGACCGAACTCGCCGGATAGCTCATCCCACAGTTCCTGACCGCCCTTGAATTTTATCCAGGCGTTCCACTCCGGTGTGGTCATGCCAAAAGGTACTGACGTGAAGTATGCGAAACCGGGATGCTTGCCTTTCCAGTAGTAGTCGGCAGCAATGTAAGCCTGGCTGTTGCCAGCAGCTACTTCATCGAATACGTCGAAAGCACCAACGCGCTCGCCGGCGGCAAAATACTGGGTTTCGATTTTACCGTCAGAAAGCTCTGTGATTCGTGCGGCAAGGCGTTGTGCACTCAGGCCCAGTCCCGGAAAATCCCGAGGCCAGGTGGATACGATGGTAAGTTCTGTCTTGGACTGCGCAATTGCAGGGGCCGAGGTAATGGTTCCGGCTGCCGCAGTCGCCGCGGCACCTGCCACAGCGCTGGTCTTGATAAAATCGCGTCTTTTCATTGTCAGGTGTTCTCCAACATGTTGTTTTGTATGAGCTAATCTTCTTTGCAATGGAGGAACGTCGAGGATATTTACAGATTTGCCGCGGCGTCACCAAGAATTTAATTGCTGTTGGAGAGTAACACTTTTTTACCTTCTTTGCGGTATTCGGCTGCGCAGCTGGCAGGGAAATTCTACTGGTGATTCGATTCGCTTTCTAGTTGACTGCGGTTTCCAGAATTGTCTGGAAAATTGCCGGGTCTTTGATGTGGGTAATTTCGCCGCCGGTAGGGAAGTGCATGTCCTGAAGACGAGACAACCAGAAGCGAAGGGCGGCGGCTCGAATGGCGGTATCCCATGCTTTTTTCTCTGATAGATGCCAGCGACGTACGGATTCGTACCCTTCAATGAGTGCTTTCTCACGGTGTTTGTCTATCGTGCTATCGGGGTGCCGGCACCAGTCGTTGCAGGCGATTGCAATGTCATAAAGCATGCAACCATCGCAGGCGTAGTAAACATCGATAATGCCGCTGATGGAGTTATTGTCGAATAAAACGTTGTCGCGAAACAGGTCTGCATGAATAACACTCCTTGGCAGGGTATCGAGCGTAGCCGAGCGCTGAAAACGAATTTCACGATCCAGCAGTGTGTTTTCTGTGGCCGTGAGCTTTGTGTGTAGTCTGGCGGCGGTATCGAGGTGCCACTGCAGCCCGCGTGAATTAGCGCGATATGGCCTGTAGTTGCGACAAGCCAGATGCATTCTGGCTATTTGCACCCCCAGTTGTCTGCAATCTTCGCCGCTGACGGCGGATTTGTCAGCGCCTTGTAGACAATGGACCAACGTGGCTGGTTTGCCGGCTAAGGTGCCGGTGTATTCACCATCAGCGGTTTGTAGCGGCTCGGCACAGGGGATATCTGATTGATGTAAAAACCCGAGTAGCTGCATGAACCACTCAACATCTGTCGCGCTCTCGTTTTCGACAATCGTGAGTACATATCGACCGGTGCTGGTATCGACAAAATAATTAGTGTTGGTAATCCCTGCCTGGATACCAGTGAATTGTTTTAGTTCGCCCACGTTGTACTGGCGCAGGAATGGCTCCAGCTGGTGGTTGCTTATAGTGGTATAGACGGACATGTAGTGTGCAGGGATGGCTGTGTGAATAAAGCACGCAGCGTGGATTAAGAGCGTTTACAGTTCCATTGAAATGTCGTCGTTGGCGAAAACAGTGTCCATATCAACGCCTTCGTAGAAGTCGAAGATTTTTTCGATGACTTTGTCAGGATCATCTTCGATGCTGAACAGCTCCAGGTCAGACTCGCTAATGGTGCCCATGGCCAGCATGGATTCTTCCAGCCACGTGACAAATCCATCCCAGAACTCGTGGCCTACCAGTATGACAGGTATTTTCCGCGATTTACCGGTTTGGATTAATGTGAGAATTTCTGCCATTTCATCCAATGTGCCGAAGCCGCCGGGCATCACCACATAGGCAGATGCGTATTTTACAAACATCACCTTGCGGGCAAAAAAGTACTTAAAAGTAATTGCGATGTCCTGATAGGGATTGCCGGATTGTTCAAAAGGCAGTTGAATGTTTAACCCCACACTGGCTGATTTCCCTGCGAAGGCTCCGCGGTTGGACGCCTCCATAATACCCGGGCCGCCGCCACTGACTACCGCAAACCCGGCATCAGAAAGCTTGCGGGATATCTCTTCGATCAATACAGAGTATTTGTGGTCAGGGGCAAACCGGGCGGATCCGAAGACGCTGACAGACGGGCTGATCGCCGCCAGCTTCTGGAAGCCTTCGACAAATTCGGCCATGATCTGGAATATTTTCCAGGACTCACGGCTCAACGCGTGGTCGATATCAGCAGACTGTTTCAGTTGTGGCTTGCGTTTGATCGGGGGTTTAGTCATGTATATCGGTCTTTTTCAACGGCAGAGACGCAGTCACGCAGTTGCCGTAATATATCGGAGAGTGCTGCAGGCCAAAAAGCAGGCAGCTGTTAACAGCAGAATCGAAACTTATCATTGTAGCTGAAGTTTGTGATGTTTCGTGGCTTGTATTGCTAAAGTGTATGTACAACTACCTACAGGGTCAGAAATGTCTGAGTCACCACCGCTGGTACTGGTCGATGGATCTTCGTACCTTTTTCGCGCGTTTCACGCACTGCCGCCGCTGACCAACAAGGCCGGTGAGCCTACCGGGGCCATGCTCGGTGTGGTCAATATGCTGCGGCGTCTGCTGGAAACCTACAAACCGACCCACATGGCAGTGGTGTTTGACGCCAAGGGTAAAACTTTTCGCAATGACATGTACGCCGAGTACAAGGCCACTCGTCCGCCGATGCCGGATGATTTGCGCGCACAAATTGAACCGTTGCACAATATTATCCGCACCATGGGATTGCCGTTACTGAGTGTGGTTGGTGTGGAAGCTGATGACGTCATCGGTACGCTCTCTCATAGTGCGGCCCGGCAAGGCAAAAAGGTCATTATTTCAACCAGTGACAAGGATCTTGCTCAGCTGGTCAATGAGCACGTAACACTGATCAATACCATGAGCAGAACAACGCTTGATATCGACGGTGTGAAAGAGAAGTTTGGTGTTCCGCCAAACCGTATCATTGATTATCTGGCCCTGATGGGTGACACCTCAGACAACATTCCGGGGGTGGTAAAGTGTGGCCCCAAAACTGCCGTCAAGTGGCTGGGCCTGTACGATAGCTTCGAAGGAGTACTTGCGCACGCTGATGAAGTGAAAGGGAAGATTGGTGAAAATCTGCGGGCGGCGATTCCAACATTGCCTTTGTCGTATGAATTAGCCACGATCAAACTTGATGTTGAGCTCGATAAAACAGTTGATGATCTAACCATCGCAGAGCCAGATAAAAAGAAGCTGCGCACCTTTCTGGAACGCTTTGAATTCAAGTCCTGGCTCAATGAGCTCGATGGAGCTAAACCGGTAACTACTACAACAGCGCCGGCCATACCTGAAATCGCTAAAATCACCAAACGCGATTATCAAACAATTACCGAGCAGGTCGATTTAGATAATTGGATTAAAAAAATAGAAGCAGCTGGCGTGCTGGCTATCGATACCGAAACCACCAGTATTTATTATATGGATGCGCAACTGGTAGGATTGTCATTCGCGGTAGAGATGGGCGAGGCTGCCTATTTGCCACTTGCGCACGACTACGAAGAAGCACCGGTGCAACTGGACAGAGATAACGTTCTGGCGCTTTTCAAGCCACTGCTGGAAAGCGAACAGATCCGGAAAATCGGTCAGAATCTCAAGTACGATCGCAATGTACTGTTAAATTATGGCATAGAGTTACGTGGTATCGAACACGACACGATGTTGCAGTCGTATGTTTGTGATGCTGCTGCTAATCGTCACGATATGGACGAACTTGCGAAAAAATATCTCGATACTAAAACCATTCATTACGAAGACATTGCAGGCAAAGGCAAAAAACAACTTACGTTTAACCAGATAGAAATAGACCCCGCGGCAGAGTATGCCGCTGAAGATGCCGATGTGACTTTGCAACTGCACAATGTGCTTTGGAAAATGTTAGAGCCGGAGCCCAGGCTGGTTAAGGTGTATCGCGAAATTGAAATGCCATTGCTTGAAGTGCTTTCAACAGTTGAGCGCGCAGGCGTCGAAATAAATGCAGCGATGCTTGCAGAACAAAGCGTGGAACTTGCAAACAGTATTTCTGAAATTGAAGAGCAGGCCTATGAAGACGCCGGGCAAAAATTCAATCTGGGCTCTTCAAAGCAAATTGGTGAGTTGCTGTACGAAGTGAAAGGGATTCCCGTTATTCGAAAAACACCAAAAGGTCAGCCCTCTACGGCAGAAGATGTGTTGGAACAACTGGCTGCAGACTACCCACTTCCCCGGCTTATTCTAAATTATCGAAGTTTAAGCAAGCTCAAATCAACTTATACCGATAAATTACCTCAGCAAATTAATAGTACTACCGGGCGAGTGCACACCTCCTATCACCAGGCCGTGGCATCAACCGGACGTTTATCTTCAACGGATCCGAATTTGCAGAATATACCCATCAGAACCTATGAGGGCAGGCGGATTCGCGAAGCATTTGTAGCGCCATCTGGTTATAAATTACTGGCGGCAGACTATTCGCAAATTGAACTCCGTATAATGGCGCACCTGTCGGCTGATGAAAGTCTGCTAAGGGCATTTTCTGATGGACTGGATATTCACAGCGCCACTGCGGCGGAAGTCTTTGGCACGTCACTCGACGATGTAGATGCTGATGGCCGGCGTGCCGCCAAGGCGATTAACTTTGGATTGATCTATGGTATGTCAGCGTTCGGCTTAGCCCGTCAACTGGATATACCGCGTGGTGATGCACAGCAATACATTGATTTGTACTTTGAACGGTATCCAGGTGTGAAAATTTATATGGATTCAACCAGGCTGAACGCCAAGCACCAGGGCTATGTGGAAACTGTTTTCGGCAGACGATTATACTTACCGGAAATTAATTCGAGTCGCTACCAGATGCGACAATATGCTGAGCGCACCGCCATTAATGCTCCCATGCAGGGCACTGCCGCCGATATTATCAAGCGTGCGATGATTACAGTGAACCAATGGCTGATCGATGAAAAAGTGGACGCTCGGGTGATTATGCAGGTACATGATGAATTGGTGCTTGAAGTCGCTGAAAGTGCTGTAGAGACAGTAAGCAAGTCGATCTCAGATATCATGACTCAGGCTGCCGAGCTCGCTATCCCGCTGGAAGTTGAGCTGGGTGTTGGCGACAATTGGCAGGAAGCGCATTAATGTTGTCGGGCTGGCAGCTAACCATTTGAGTAAACAAATTTGAGTAAAAACCCAAACGATCGTCATGGTTCAACCATCGCCGCCAAAGCCTCGCACTTTCTGGATGTACACAGTGGTGCTGTCGTACCAGGGATTGAGCCATCAACCACCTACGCACGTGATGACCGGTATAACCTGATCAACGCTGCCAATGGTTACACACGCGATGATAACCCCACGTTTATTCACGCAGAACGCACCATAGCTGACCTGGAAAACGGTGAAGAATGCCGTTTGTTTGCGTCCGGAATGGCGGCGATCGCCGCAATATTCTACACCCTGCGTCCGGGCAGCCATGTGGTGATTCCGGACTCAATGTACTGGGGGGCTAAAAGCTGGCTGCAGACGCATTGTGAACGGCAGGATATTGCGATTACAGAATATGACGCCGGGGATGCACAAAGTATTGAAGTAGCAATGGAAGGTCATACCAGTACTAAAATTGTCTGGGTTGAAACCCCTTCCAACCCGATGATGCACGTAACTGATATAGCGCAAGCAGCAGAGATAGCGCATGCGCATGGGTCCATGTTATGTGTAGACAGCACGGCCGCGACTCCCGTCTTTACCAGACCGCTGGACCATGGTGCCGATCTGGTTGTGCATTCGGCGACCAAATACCTGAACGGTCACAGTGATGTACTGTCGGGGGCTGTTGTCACCAGAGAAGAGCATTCACTCTGGCAGGATCTGACGCAGGAACGCCATGATGCAGGTGCGCTTCCCGGTAGTTTTGAAGCCTGGTTATTGCTTCGGGGCATGCGCACACTTTATGTGAGGGTAGGGGCAGCGTCTGCCAACGCGCAAAATATAGCGGAATTTCTACAGCAGCATAAAAGTGTTGAAACGGTCTACTATCCGGGACTTGAAAGTCACCCCGGTCATGAAATTGCCAAACGACAGATGGATGGTGGTTTTGGTGCCTTGCTGTCGTTTGGTGTCGTTGGCGGAAAAAGCGCGGCACTGGCGGTAGCCAGCAAGCTTCAACTTATTGTCAGTGCGACTTCTCTGGGTGGCGTGGAGACGCTGATCGAACACCGTCACACTCTTGAGCCGGAAGAAAACCGGATCCCGGAAAACTTATTGCGCTTATCGGTGGGTATCGAGCAAGCTGATGACCTCATCGCCGATTTAGATTCGGCATTGTAGTGCACCTTCAAACTATGTAAAAAACCTTGCCCGTCTAGTAGAAATTTAGCCCGACAGTCCCTATTACCTTAGTAATAAGCTGAAAATATCAGCGATTCAGGAGTGTTTTATGTCTAATAACCAATCTTACGATCAGTCTAACAACAAGGCTCAATTCGAAAAAGCAGGTCAGCAGGCGGCCCAGGTATTCGGTCGGTTTATGTCGCTGGCAACGGATATTGCCAACGAATTTAATGATAGCCGCCATGCTGGCAATGAGCCCGAAGCAGACTCAGACGTCAATCGAAAAGAGCGTCATAATCACAATGCCGAAGTTCTGAGAGAAGCCGGTGTGCAATTGCGAAAGATGCGAGAGGCTGCCGGTTACACGCTGAACAGCTTTTCCGCAGCGCTTGAAACGGAATTTGAACAGCAGAAGAAACATTGTGATGAAGTCACCAGCAAAGTCGAGGCTGCAGAAGCGGGTCGTGAGCCATTGCCCCGTGATTGGTTAAACCAGGTATCTGCACTGCTAAGCGACAGTGACCCGATGCATTTTTTCGAAAAACTGCAGAAGAGCTATGAGACTGCCGGTGGTGTTGATGAGGGATCTGTTCATGAGGGTGCCGGCAACGACAGCGCCACTGAGAGATCTCTATCAGTGCGTGTCAATCGCTTCAGCGCTATTTTTCAGAATGATGCAGAACTGGATCAGCTAACGGATGCCCAGTTTGAACGACTGCTTGGCTTTGTGGAAAACAGTTACCACGATGCTAAGAAGCTGGTTAGTGATTGATGCCAGCGTGTTGTGCTTATTTAGCAAAAGCCAGACATCACTACTTAGTTCAGGTAGTGATGCCGGGGCTTTGGAAACGCTACACCAGAGTCACCAGCTCTTCACTGCTGGTCGGGTGAATCGCGACAGTATCGTCAAAGTCTTTTTTAGTGGCGCCCATCTTCATCGCTACTGAAAACCCTTGCAGCATTTCATCGACACCTGCGCCTATCATGTGAATGCCAATCACGCGTTCTTGTTCTCCCTCTACCACCAGCTTCATCGCCGTTTTTTGGGGGTGCGGGGTAAATGCGTGGTACATCGGTGTGAACGTGGCGCTGTAGCACTTGACGTTGTCACCATACTCTTCTCTCGCTTGTCTTTCAGTTAAGCCGACGGCGCCGATAGGCGGATGGCTGAATACCACCGACGCGATGTTCTGGTAATTCAGGTGGCGGTCTGTCATTCCGGCGAATAGTCTTTCAGCCAGTCTGCGGCCTGCGGCAATCGCCACTGGCGTGAGTTGCTCCCGCCCGGTGACATCGCCAATTGCAAAAATATTATCGACATTGGTCGCCTGCCATTTGTCGGTTGGGATGTAGCCACGGTCATTGACGCTGACACCGGCGTTTTCCGGCGTCATTTCGGCGCTAAGTGGCTTGCGCCCGATTGCCCAGATGACGGTATCAAACTCACCGAGTTCGCGATCATCCGTGGTGGTGATTTTGATTTCACCGGCCTGGCCACTGAGTTTGGCAATTGATGTGTTGTTGATTATGTTTAGACCTTCGTCTTTCATTATCTGTGTCAGCGTAGTGGAGAGTATGTCGTCAAATTCGCGCAGAAAATGATCTTTGCGAATTATCAGGCTGACTTCACTGCCCAGTGAATGCAGCATGCCTGCAAGCTCCACGGCGATGTATCCCGCTCCGACCACGGCGACTTTGCGAGGCATGGTGGTTAGTTCAAAAAAACCATCTGAACTTATCCCCAGCTCAGCTCCGGGTATCTCGGGTATTGTCGGGGTGCCACCGGGAGCGAGAATTATGCGTTCTGCGGTATAGGTTTTATCGTCAACCTTGACAGTATGCCGGTCCTGCAGGGAACCGTGGCCCGCCAGATAGTCGACATTTTCTTTGGCCAGGTTTTTTTCGTAAATGCCGTTCAGACGATGTATATAGCTTTCGCGATCCCTAACCAGCCGTGTCCAGTCAAAGCCCTTTTGTTCTACATCGAAGCCATAGCCTGAAGCATCTTTAATAGTGTGCGCAATGTGCGCGCCGTACCACATCACTTTCTTGGGCACACAACCCCGGTTGACGCAGGTGCCGCCAAGTCGGTCGTATTCAACCACAGCACAACGAGCACCGTGTTTGGCGGCCCGTCTCGCTGCCGCGACACCTCCACTACCCCCGCCGATCGCGATTAGATCATACTGGTAACTCACTGTTTGTCTCCTTCAGAGTTTTCTGCTGACACTTTAGTTAAATTGCTGCCTGGTGTTGATTATCCGGACTTTCGACATCAAAACACGACTTATGCAAATGTACACCCATTCGGGCTATTCAATACAGGAAAGAAGTCAGTCCGGCCAGGTGACCAGTTAAAGATCTTTTACCGACTAAACCCGATGCATCTTGTTAAAATGAACATGTCCTCTGTGCTACCAGTAATGTTAAATGCAATCTGTGTTTTTTAAAGACCGTTTGACGCAATACGCGAAACTTGTGCGTGCAGATAATCCCATTGGGGCGCTATTGCTGCTTTGGCCTATGCTGTGGGCGCTATGGATTGTCTCCGAAGGTCAGCCCGCATTAGCGGTATTAGTGGTTTTTATCGTCGGAACTTTTTTAATGCGTTCTGCCGGTTGTGCGATAAACGATTATGCAGATCGGGATATTGACGGATCCGTGGCGCGATCGAAAAACCGACCTATCGTCAGTGGCAGGGTTACGCCTAATGAGGCGCTGATGGTAGCGGCTGTATTGGCATTGTTGTCTTTTTTGTTAGTGATGCTAATGAATCCGCTGACTGTTGCCATGTCGTTTGTGGGTGTGGTGCTGGCGGCTGTCTATCCTTTTAGCAAACGTGTCACTTACTGGCCGCAACTGGTGCTCGGTCTGGCATTTGGCTGGGCTGTACCGATGGTAAGTGCGGCTCAAACAGGGACTGTGGGGTATGTTGGCTGGGTTGTCTATCTCGCAGCCATTTTATGGGCACTGGCCTACGACACTATTTATGCGATGGTCGATCGCGATGATGATTTAAAGCTGGGAGTTAAATCAACAGCAATTTGGTTTGGATCCTACGATGTTATCGCGGTGGCGACGACACTGATCTGTGTCCTTTTAATCATGGCGTTGACAGGGTTGAGTGCGTCTCTGGGATCGCTGTATTTTGTTGGTCTGGGGGTGGGCGCTGTGGTGGTAATTCGGCAACTGTGGCTAATCAGAAGTCGTGATCCGACAGATTGTTATAAAGCCTTTTTGTTGAGTAACTACATGGGTTTAGCAATATTTATCGGGTTGTTACTGGATTATTTATTAACCACAAATTAAATCGGGCTACAGTAGTGAAGACAACAGTTAACAGCAATGTGGTTAAACTCCAACGAGTATCAGCGAATGGATGAAATTCTGGATCTGCTGATACAGCGTTACCGTGCCGATATAAAAAATACCCGGTCTGCATCCCTGCCTTCGGCATCGCTTGACGACGCTACTGTTAAAGACATGAAGCGTTCACTCACCACTCTTCAGCTGGCACGGGCAGCACAGAGAAAAGCAGCACTGTGTGAGCAGTTTCCCGATCATCCTCTGCAGGTAGTGGTTATCGGCCCTACCCAGGTCGGTAAAAGCTCAATGGTAAACCTGTTGTTAAACCAACAGCCAGCACAGGAACTTGCAACCTCAAGTGCCCGGGCGGGTTTCACGGTTCATTGTCAGGCTTATGCGATCGGCCCTGAGGAAAAGGATTCCGGTCAGGATAATGGCTGGCTGAAAACCTATTTCAGCGGTATGGATCTGCGTGAGCAGTCGATGCTTGATCGAAAGTTACTCAACGAATATTCCTATTCACCCCTGCCTCAGCGCTCCGCTGATCTGACCGATTCAGAGACACCCTATAGCAGTGGGGTATTTTGGGATACTCCTGATTTTGATTCAATCGAGTCCTTTGGCTATCGCGAACCTGTGTTGCAGGCTATCGCGCTCGCAGATCTTATCGTTTTTGTCGTGAGCAAGGAGAAGTACGCCGATAAAACTGTATGGGACATGCAGGCGCTGTTGCTACAGTTGTCAAAGCCGGTATTGTTTGTGATGAACAAAACGCCACCGGCTGTTCGCTCAGAACTTGCTGAATCGGTCAGGCAAAAATACAAGCGTCTTGATGGTAGTGAATCACATCCGCCAGAAGTATTTTTTATCGATGAGTACCGGGATGGTCCATCAGGGGCGCTGGGTTCGGCAGATCTGCTTGAAATACAATCATCTATAGGCAGCACAATTAAACGGGCCGAACCCGAAGTGCTCATGTCAGCAGCTAATGATTTTATTACTGCATACTGGAGGCTTTGGACAGCACCCGTTGCCGAGGATCACCGTATTCAGGCCGAATGGAAATTGCTGGTCGACAACACCGCCGCAGATCTGGTCAAACGCTATAAATCAGAATATCTGGAACACAACAGGCATAGAGAAACCTTTCGGCTGGCGCTGGCAGAGCTTTTGACCCTGCTGGAGGTGCCGGGAATGGCAGCACCTCTGACTAAAATCAGAAGTGTAGTTACCTGGCCAATGCGAAAGCTGATCTCAACGGCGATTGAGGCAAAAAAAACGCCGCAAGAGGTTAAGGATGATCGTAGTGATGAAAGACGTCTGTTAGAAGAGCTGGGCGAACACGGCTTATCTAAAATTGCCGTTTCATTGGCTGACAAACAAACTGATTCTATCCATTGGGCAAATACACTTGAGAAACTAGGCGCCGAAAAAAATAATCTTCGTAAGGGCTATCACAATGGTCTGGATAACTATCAGACTTTGCTGCAGGTTGAAATAGAGCGTGCTGCGCAATCGCTGTATAAAAGTTTGCAGGAGCAGCCAGCTACATTAAACAGTTTGCGTGCAGCCAGAGTCACTACAGATGCCGCCGCTGTGGTGCTGGCAGTTAAATCGGGTGGCCTGGGTGCGGCAGATCTGGTGATTGCACCTGCGATGTTGTCTCTCACCAGTATGCTGACTGAAGGAGCGCTGGGCCAGTACATGCAGAAGGTTCAAGACGAACTAAGGGCGTATCAGGAAAAGGAAGTCGCCGCTGTAATATCCAGAAAATTACGCGCACGAGCGTATCCGTTACTGGTGTTGACAGAAGGTGGTAAATCACTTTCGCAGGAGCAGTTGCGACAAGCGTCAGAAAATCTGGGTATCAAGGCGACAGAATCTGTAGAAAGGAACCGTTATGTCTGAACGACAAGTACGCAGCTTATTTGCAGAAGCAGAGCAATTTACCACGGCGTTGACTGTTGATGGCTGGAGTGAAAAGCGCCATGCCGATTTGACGGACGCAGCCAGTGCTGCGGATCTATTTGCAAATGAGGGTGTGGATCGACCCCTGGTGGTCGGACTTTTTGGTGGCACCGGCGTTGGCAAGAGTTCATTGCTTAATCGCCTGGCCGGTAGTGAAATAGCCCGCACTGGTGTTGTACGTCCAACTTCCATGGAAATTACTGCCTACCTGCACAGCGATAAGCAGATATCGTCATTGCCTGCCGGTTTTCCAAGCGACCGTTTTTCACAGGTACACCATAACAATGAGCAGTTCGTCGATGTGATGTGGGTAGATATGCCTGATTTTGACAGTGAAGAGACGCAAAATCGAGATCAGGTAACCGGTTGGTTGCCGCATATCGACTTGCTGTTGTATGTGGTGACACCAGAGCGTTATAAAGATGAAGAAGGTTGGAGGCTGTTAATCAAGCATGGTTACCGCCATGCATGGCTGTTCGTGATGAATCAATGGGACCGGGCACAGGACATACAGCTCGATGATTTCAAAACGCTATTGTCCACGGCGGGCTTCCAGTCCCCTCGTTTGTACAGAACCGTATGCGCCAGTGGCGTCAGTCACCCTCAGGATGAATTTGAAGAGCTGGCGGATTTTGTCGCCGGTCTGGCCCAGCACAATATAGTAAAACAATTGGAGCAACGCGGCTGGCTTGCCCGTCTGGGTAGCGCCCGTGCGCGTCTGCATGAGCATATAGAAACATTGCAGCATGCTGAAAGCGAAACTCCGCTGCTGCAATCGTTTGATCGGCGCTGGGCAGAATTTAGCGTCTCGTCCAGAGGCAATCTGGATTTTGAATTCAAAGAGTACAGTCAGCAATTTGCCCAAGATAAAACAGCATCATTAACATCGGCACTGAAATCTCTTGCTGGCCATGGAAATAAAAGTTCCTCAACTGAAATAGCACAGAAAGTCGCGTCCAGTGTTGCTATGAAAACTGACGTCAGCACGCTATGGGATAATTGGTCCGCAACCCGTCTGCAGGATTCACTTAGTGAATTCGAGCTTGCGCAGTCAGAGCACGGTGTGCCGTTAAGCCGATTAAGGGCCCTGAGTCTAAGTAGTGTCAACACTTCACCACTCGTCAGATCGCAGTTACAACTGCAATTAGAGCAGGCGATACAAAACCCCGGTAGTACCGTGCAGCGACAAACCTTGCTGGTTGTTAATTGCTTGCAGTGGGTTGTGCCGCTTGCTGCATTGCTGTGGGTGGCCTACAGGGTGGTGGGCGGTTTTATTGGTGGCGCATCAGATACCACTTCTTATGTGGGTATGGATTTTCTGGTCAACGGTATGATGCTGGTGGCGATTGCCTGGCTTATTCCGTGGCTGCTTGTAAAAGTGTTAAAACCCTCAATACCAAAGTCAGTTTATAAGGCACTGCGTGCGGGTCTGGATAATGGCTTGCAACAGAGCGCAGATCAATACCGTGTGCGCCTTGAGCAACTGAGCGCCGAAAGGCGCAGCCAGCTTGATCGCGCGAAAAAACTGCAGAAGTCCATAGATTCGGTGTTGCAAAAGAAGGCAATCCTTGAAGGTCCCGGGCTCGAAGGCATGGTGTTGTCGACACAGACCTGATCAGCTGACTCATCACGGCGTTCTGGCGAATGCCCAGACAGAGACTCTTTCAGCGCCAGCTTTAAGTAAAACTCTGGCCAGGGCATTAGTGGTCGCGCCAGTGGTGTAAACATCGTCAATGATGATCAGGTCTTTTCCCTTAACGTCTGCGCATACAGAAAAGGCGCGTCGAATATTGGCCGCCCGGTCACGGGCGTTGAGTGTTGCCTGTGGTGGCTGGTACAACACGCGTTCGGTGCACTTGCTGTCGATTGGTATGTGCAGGCGCTGACTTACTATTTCAGCGATCTGCTGTGCCTGATTATAGCCTCGCTCGAGTAAGCGGTCGTGGTGTTGCGGTACCGGTATCAACGCGACCGGCTGATTATGCAACCGTTCCTTTACGGCACTGGCAAGCAACTCCCCCATGATTCGACTAAATTTCATATCTCCGGAGAATTTGAGTCTCTTAATCATGTAGTCAACCGGTGCTTGATACAGGTAAGGCACAATAGCCTGCGAGAGCAAAGGCGATGCTGACAAACATTTTCCACATCGCAATTGGTTTAAACCTGAGTGCGACAGTGCTGTGGCAGGCAAATAATCCGGATTGTGCCTTTGTCCGTGTTCTTGCTGTGTGCTGACTGTTGCGCTACTGGTCTGCGGTAGAGGCAGAGCGCAGGTTTCGCAGCAAAAAGTGTTATGCGGTAGTGTTTTAAGGCATGCTGTACAAAGATCTATACCAATATTCGATGGAAGATCGCAAAGTGAACAAGCCGCTGGCAGCACCTTGTTGTAAACATATCTGTACATAAAAAATGACACTGCGGTGAAAATTAGCCAATATCTGGCCGTGTAACTACGGGAATTTGCAACAGGATACGTTACAAACGTGTTGGCTTGTATTATTTGAACTCGTAAATGTTGATCCTGCGGGGGCAAGTTGTGTTAGGATTGCTACAGCCGTGTATGTTTTTTGACATAGACCACAAAAATCAGTTCAAATTTGGGGTAGTTCAAAGAATGTTATGGGTGGTGTGCGGTAGTTGGGTGGTGGGAAAAATTTCTAAGCAACTATTGATACAGCAATAACAAGTAGAGCGCGCATGTTGCGCGTAAGCTATGGGCGAGTCAGGCCGTTTAATCGAAAATCACCTGCTCACATACTGTTTAATCAAAGTAATCGCAAATTGGAGTGATTCAATGCATATAAAACTCCTGTCTGTCGCTGTAGGTGCTGCACTATTGGCTGGCTGTGGCACGTTATCAGGTGATGGTTCATCAGTGGGTTCCACTGGTTTTTTAGTCGGAAAAGACGGCTCTAGTATTCTCACCGGGGACGGTGGGTGTGTGAACGATTCCCAGAATGGAGAAGACAGTGTTTGCGGCGGTGACGACGCGGCAATGGCTGAAAAATCTGAGAAAATGGAAGAGACCATGGCAGAAAAGGAAGTGGCACCACCTCCTCCTCCGCCACCGCCTCCACCACCACCACCAGCTGAACCTACACCAGCGGCTCCCGCCAGTGTAGAGAAAGTAGTGTTGAGTGGCAGAGCACTTTTCCCTTACGACTCGTCTCAACTGACAGCGCAAGGCAACCGTGAAATGGAAGGTTTGATTTCAAAGTTGCAGTCTTACCAGGACATCGAACTGGTAGACGTAGTCGGGCATGCTGACAGCCGCGGTGCGGTTGAATATAACCAGGCCCTGTCAGAGCGCCGTGCTGAAACTGTGAAAGGCAAGCTTGAAGGTTCATTCCCTCAGGTGCCGATTACTGCATCCGGCCTCGGTGAGTCTGCACCGATTGCCAGCAACGACACTGAAGAAGGACGTCGACTAAACCGACGTGTTGAAATTCGGGTTGAAGCTATTAACTAGTTCCGCAGGAAATAGTTAAGTAGATCTGGAAAAACGGCGACTTCGGTCGCCGTTTTTTTTGCGTAGGCCTTTGTTACATATCACCGCGTTCTGCCAGTGATACCTGATAGCCATCACCGACTATGATGTGGTCGAGCACGCGAACGTCGATCAGCGCCAGCGCGTTACTGAGTTTTTTAGTGATCTCTATATCGGCCCGACTTGGTTCTGCAACGCCGGACGGGTGGTTGTGTGCCAGAATGACTGCAGCAGAATTGTATTTCAGGGCGGCTTTTAACACCTCTCGCGGGTAGACCGAGGCGCTGTCTATCGTGCCATTGAACATCGGCTTGTAACAAATCAGGCGATGCCGATTGTCCAGGAACAGGCAGGCAAACACCTCGTGTTCAAGTGCGCGCATGTTAAGTGAGACGACACTTTTAACTGCATCCGGGGATTCTAAAAACTGCTGCTCTTTGGCGCGGCTGGTTTCAAATCTTTTGGCCATTTCCAGAACCGCAGTAAGCTGTGCGTATTTTGCCGGGCCCAGGCCCTTAGTATTGCAGAAGCTTGTGCAATCACTGGAGAGCAGGCGAACCAGCCCGCCGTGCTGGTTGATGATGTCGTGGGCGATCTCGATTGCAGATCGGCCCTTGATGCCGGTACGAATAAAAATCGCCAGCAACTCTGCATCAGTCAGGGTGGTAGGGCCATGAGAGAGGAGCTTTTCTCGGGGTCTTTCACTGCGGGGTAAATCTGATATTGCCATAGAGTGCAAGTATCGCGATTTTAATCGACAATTTGTGGACTGACATCACATTTTTGCCAAACGCGGTTACACTAGCGGCAGGCCGGTTGCAGCCTGATTGCAGGTCGCAACTGCCGTAAAGAATCGTGGACACAACAGTGATATGAAAATAATTCTCGGCGTGTGCGGTGGAATAGCCGCTTATAAGTCGCCTGAAATAGTGAGACGGCTTGCCGATCACGGTGCTGAAGTTCAAGTAGTGATGACGCAAGCGGCTACAGAGTTTGTCAGCCCACTGGTCTTTCAGGCAGTCAGCGGTAATGCGGTGCATCGCGATCTGTTGGATGAGCAGGCAGAAGCGGGTATGGGGCATATCGAACTGGCGCGCTGGGCCGATGTTGTGCTGATCGCACCGGCGACTGCCAATACCATTGCGCGTCTGGCAAGCGGCTTTGCCGATGACCTGCTGAGCACGATATGTCTGGCAACGCAATCGTCGCTGTTGATTGCACCTGCCATGAATACGGTCATGTGGGAACATCCCGCTACGCAGCAAAATGTTGCCACGCTGCGTGGTCGCGGCGTGGAAGTATTAGGCCCGGGTGTAGGTTCGCAAGCCTGTGGTGAAACCGGCGCCGGGCGGATGCTTGAACCGCTTGAAATAGTTGAATTAGTGCAAAGTGTGAAAACTCCCTCGCTTGCAGGTGTCAATTCTGTCTCTCATCAGCTGGCCGGTGCAAAGGTACTGATCACCGCCGGGCCGACTCGTGAAGAGATTGACCCGGTGCGCTTTATAAGTAATCACAGCAGCGGAAAAATGGGTTTTGCATTAGCGAAGGCAGCCAGTGATGCCGGTGCCGAAGTGACTCTGGTTGCCGGGCCGGTGCGTCTGGATACGCCCGGTGGCGTGCAAAGAATCGATGTTGTCAGCGCCAGGCAGATGCACCAGCAGGTGATGGCACTGGCGACTCAACAGGATATTTTTATTGCTGTCGCGGCGGTAGCTGATTATCGAGTTGAACAACGTCAGGATAGCAAAATTAAAAAAACGACAGATGAGCTGTCACTGAAGCTGACGCGTAATCCCGATATCCTTGCCGATGTAGCTGCGCTGGATCCAAAGCCATTTTGTGTGGGCTTTGCCGCGGAGACCGATAATCTAGAACAATATGCCCGGGGCAAATTGGAAAAGAAAAATCTGAATATGATAATCGCCAACCTGGTAGGAGGGTCAGAGACCGGATTTAACAGTGATAAAAACGCTGTAGAAGTCTATTGGGCTGGCGGTGAAGCTTCTTTTTCAGCCCGTTCGAAACAAAGCCTGGCAGTTGAGCTGGTAACACTGCTGTCATCGCACTATTCTGATTGAGTCGATATGACCACAATACAATTAAAAATACTGGATTCCAGACTGGGTGACACAATCGAGTTGCCAGTGCGTGCCACCAGTGGGTCGGCTGGACTGGATTTACGGGCGTGTATTGACAGTAAGTTAGTGATGGAACCGGCAGCGGTGGAGCTTATCCCGACCGGACTTGCTATCTATATCGCCGATCCGTCACTCGCGGGCATGATTTTGCCGCGCTCCGGGCTTGGTCACAAGCATGGCATTGTGCTTGGCAATCTGGTTGGTTTAATAGACGCAGACTATCAGGGGCAGTTGTTTGTATCGTGTTGGAATCGATCGGATAACACTTATGAAATCGAGCCTGGTGAACGAATAGCGCAACTGGTGATTGTCCCCGTGATTCAAACCGAGTTTGCAGTGGTCAATGATTTCCAAGTCAGTGATCGCGCTGATGGTGGGTTCGGCTCGTCCGGCCGCTAGTCAGCGGTTTTAATTTAGTGGTTCAACAAGACCCGGTTAACGTTGTTGGTAAAAACAAAGTTTCACCCAAGCTATTGTTCCTGCAGTGTAAAATCGCTGGCGGGGTTTGTGCTTCACAATAAATCTTACTCTATTGAAATTTTACTAAAACAGAGGTAGTACATGAATATTGACGCTTCGATTTTTCGTGCGTATGACATCCGAGGTGTAGTGGCTAATGCACTTACCCCTGAAGCGGTAGAGCAAATCGGTCGGGCGTTCGGCTCCGAAAGTCTGGCCAGAGGGCAAAACAAAGTAACTGTTGCCCGCGATGGTCGATTGTCCGGTCCGGACCTGGTAGCGGCACTGGCGCGGGGAATTCAAAGCACAGGTTGCGATGTGATCAACGTGGGCATGGTGCCGACGCCGGTACTTTATTTCTCGACGTATCATCTTGAGACTGGCACCGGAATAATGGTCACCGGCAGTCACAATCCACCGGAATATAATGGCCTGAAAATGATGATTGGTGGCGATACTCTTTTTGGAGAAGGTATCCAGCTGTTGTACCAGCGTTTAGTAAATGATGAACTGGCGTCCGGTGAAGGCAGTTATTCTGAGGTGGACCTGTTAGATGCCTACCTTGATCGGATCATTGGCGATATTAAGTTATCGCGTAAGATGCGTATTGCGACCGATTGCGGCAATGGTGTTGCCGGTGTTTGTGCGGCAGCATTGTTCCGGAAACTTGGCTGCGAGGTTCACGAACTATTTTCAGAAGTTGATGGTAATTTTCCAAACCATCACCCCGATCCCGCAAAGGTTGAAAATCTGCAGGATATCTCAGCGCTGGTTGAAAGTGAAAAACTTGATCTTGGACTTGCGTTTGATGGCGATGGTGATCGTGTAGGTGTGATTGATGATCGTTCGCAAATTATCTGGCCTGATCGTCAAATGATCTTGTATTCAAAAGACATTCTCGAACGCAACCCTGGCGCAAAAATAATTTATGATGTGAAGTGCTCTCGGCTATTACCTGCCGCCATCAAAGAGGCAGGTGGAGAACCGGAGATGTGGAAAACAGGTCATTCATTCGTCAAAGCCCGTATCAAAGAAACCGGCGCAGCACTTGGTGGTGAAATGAGCGGTCATATCTTTTTCAAAGAGCGCTGGTACGGTTTTGACGACGCCTTGTATTCGGCGGCGCGCCTGCTGGAAATCGTTTCGCGCGACTCACGTCAGGTCAGTGAAATATTCGGTGAAATTCCGGACAGCATAAATACACCGGAATTGGGTATAAAATTCGAGGAAGGTGAGCACCACAAATTCATGCAGGCTTTTGTCGAAAAATCTGACTTCGACGGTGCGCAACTAACCACTATTGACGGTCTGCGAGCTGATTTTCCAGCTGGCTGGGGTCTGGTGCGAGCATCAAATACAACGCCATCACTTGTAATTCGCTTCGAAGCTGATACACAATCAGCGCTTGAAGAAATACAATCAAAATTTCGCAGTGCCATGCACGCGATAAATTCTGATTTAGACTTACCTTTCTAGTGTCTGGTTCCGATGTCGGTTGAACAAGCATATGGGACACAAGCCACCAGGTGCCTCCGGAAGTTCTGTCGCGGAGGTAATATCTAACCTCCGGAGTCTACACGCTTGGAAAGAGCTACCGCACACAACATAGCCCGTGTTCTCAACGAAGCACTGCCCTACATTCAGCGCTTTGCAGGCAAGACGATTGTCGTCAAGTTTGGCGGCAATGCCATGATCGATGAAAATCTGAAAAAGTGTTTTGCGAGTAATATCGCATTGATGAATCAGGTGGGCATTCACACTGTAGTTGTGCACGGTGGCGGACCTCAAATCGGTCAGCTGCTGAATCAGCTTGGTATGGAAAGCAGATTCGTGCAGGGAATGCGTGTGACCGATTCAGAAACCATGGATGTGGTGGAGATGGTGCTCGGCGCACAAGTGAACAAGAGTATTGTTGCATTGCTGAGTCAGGTAGGTGGTAAAGCAGTGGGGCTTACCGGCAAAGACGGTGGTTTGCTACGCGCCCGTCCATTGCAACTAGAGCAGATTGATCCCGAGGCTGATTTTATGGATCTGGGGCAGGTAGGTGAAGTTGAATCTGTAAATGTAGAGATACTGCAGACCCTTAAGCAGGGCGGGTTTATTCCAGTGATCGCCCCGGTCGGGGTTGGCGAAGATGGTCGCAGTTACAATATAAATGCAGACCTTGTCGCCAGTGCGGTGGCTTCGGCCCTTGGTGCAGAAAAGCTGCTGTTGTTGACGGATACCTCCGGCATACTGAATTCCGACGGTACATTGTTAACCGGGTTAGTCCCCGATGAAATAAACAAGCTGGTTAAAGACGGCACTATCTACGGAGGGATGCTACCTAAAGTTCGCTGTGCACTAGAAGCGATCGGCAGCGGGGTAAACTCTGCCACGGTTCTGGATGGTCGTGTTGAGAATTCGGTATTGCTGGAGTTGTTTACGGATTCGGGAGTGGGTACTCAAATTGTCAGTGAGCAACAGTAAGCACTCAGACAGAACACTCGCCAAGTCTGTATAAGAGAGCTGCTGGCCTATTCACTTAAGCTCGCGCTTTGGCTTTCTGTATCTACACCTGTCGCCAACTCCCGGTAGCGAACTAAATCTGCAGCAAATTTGCTCGCAACGTGCCGACGTTCTTTGAGTTTTGATTTAATCAGCGCGTTTGTGCTGTGAATGCTTCGTAATACCGCTGTACGATCAGAATCCAGCGCGGCGCTGGGTTTTAGTCCGCGCGAGATGCGGTCGTCAACACGCGCTTCAATCAGGGCCAG